>NZ_JBHIPB010000143.1:0-503 GCF_042195825.1 Bartonella sp. AP40SXNS | reverse complement strand
GCAGCCCATAATGCGGTTCAGTTGGCTGATAACAAGAATGATCCACACTATTTTCTGATGTTCCCTCATAGCGATTCTTTCTTGGTAGAGTTGTTCATTGCAGGGTATCAGTATGCTCTAGAAGGTAAGTTGGGTGCTCTGACCAATTCGACGAAGAAGTACCAGAATCTGTTGTATAGCCTTGGCAATATAGGATTGCATACTGATGCGCATAGCCGCGGCATTATGACAGCGGGCAATGGATCGCATGATTTAGAAAAGCATGGTGTTCATGGTATAGCAAAGAAAACAACGATTAATTTCTTTGGACCAGCTTATAATACTCAAAACATGGCAGATACGTTATATATCTTAAGTGATGGAAAGCAGGATTACGTAAACTTGGAAAATCATAAAAATGACTTTGTTGGTACAAAGATTGGCAAAAATCCTTACACTTTTGAACAAATACCTCCTGGAAGTGGTCCCTGGAAAGAAGCAGGGCAAATATTTAAGGGCTACCC
>NZ_JBHIPB010000142.1:0-508 GCF_042195825.1 Bartonella sp. AP40SXNS | reverse complement strand
ACGCACGGTCAATCACTGACAATTCATTGCGAAACAGATTTTCAGCCACTTCTAAAAGCGCAGCATTCTCTTTATCCGCCTGCACCACAACGGCATCAATGTCACTATGGCCCAAAAGCTCCGCAGCCCTCAGCCGGTGTGCACCAGCAATCAGCGTGTAATTACCCTCTTTAGCATTGGGCGTATGGCGCACCGTAATCGGATTCATCAATCCCTCCCGCGCCATTGATTGTGCAAGTGCCTTGGCATGCTCATCATCCACAGGGCGTATACGCTCCGGCACCACAATCACATCAAGAGCAAGCTTTTGAAACTGTGCCATCACGCCCCCGCCTTTCTGATCTCTTTAAAGAATAAATCCATCGCACGCCCCGCCCATCTTCGATAAGCTTTCGCAAAAACGGGTTCTTCCAAACGCCGGTTAATGGTACGCAAAGAACGAGCAACAGCAGTGCGTTCACGCTCTTGCATGGCAACAAGACGCCGCCGCGGCACCTCAAACTGATAA
>NZ_JBHIPB010000141.1:0-511 GCF_042195825.1 Bartonella sp. AP40SXNS | reverse complement strand
CATCACCTTATGACAGAAGCTTTCACAAGCCTCTTGATACGTCTCATACCGTTATGAATGATAGTGTTCCTTTTTAATAGAGGGTATTTAAATGTCTGATAAGCCGCCGCTCCATACCTTTAGTGCAATCTGTAAATCTAAGCCAGTTTATAACTATACTATTACAGATCAGGAGATAAAATCATTACAACATAATGCTGGTATTGGAAAATGCTGTGATATATTGGCAGGTTTTCTAGTTGGAATACTGATACTTGTCGCCATGTGGATGATAAATGATGACGATGATTGGAAAAAAATACCAGCTCTTGGTATATCAATAGTGTTACTGTTATTTGTAGTGATTTTGGATGAAGGGACACAGTCAAACTCAAAGGAAATTTGGGAAAACGTTAAACAGGTGTCTGAGGTTATCTGTGAAAAAAAATAAAAAAAGGGGACGCCCTAAAATAGCAGGGCAGGTAAGAGAACCAAACGGACGTATATCACGTGCAAAAGCACCGCGTGAAGC
>NZ_JBHIPB010000140.1:0-511 GCF_042195825.1 Bartonella sp. AP40SXNS | reverse complement strand
TTGATTATGACAAACGCGAAGCAACTTCTCTTGGTTCTGATGGCAAAGAGCCGGAATTGGCGATTGATTCCAGTGAGTTTGGTGGAATGTATGCGGGGCAGATCCGCGTGATTGCCAATGATAAAGGTGCGGGCGTTAAGATGCGCGGAGACATGGTTGCCAATGCAGGCGCCATGAGATTGACAAGTGATGGCAAGCTGGTGATTGCTAAAGCACGCGCCAAAGGAGCGGTGAAGGCTCACTCCCACCACGACAGTGTACATGTGAAAGATCTGCTTTTTTCAGAAGAAGCGGTTGAACTGAAGGCTTTGAAACATGTTGAACTGGAAAAAAATGCGCGCGTTGCAGCGAGCGGTACTGTTGATGTGGGCGCCGATCTGATCAAGCTCCAGTCTCATGCTCTTCTAGCAAGCGGTATTGGGAGTGATGGTCAACAGTCAGCGACGGGTTCTTTGCATTTACAGGCAGCAAAGCTTGAGGCGGGGAATGGGCGGATAGCCGCCGGTGATCT
>NZ_JBHIPB010000139.1:0-516 GCF_042195825.1 Bartonella sp. AP40SXNS | reverse complement strand
CTCACTAAAATGATCACTTTTGTCAGTTCAATTTACTGACACATAACTGACAAATATATATTATTAATTGTATTTAAGGTTGTATTTTCGATATGGGCTGTATTTTAAAATGTTAACATATTGAAATATAATAACTTTTATTTTCACTCATTTGAAAAAATAATTATAGGGTCTAAAAGGAACTGACAAAACTGACACAACTGACAAAAGCCTATTAAAAGGGATTTTGCTAATCTTTATAATGATAAATCTCTCTTTAGATATTTTCATAAGTGTTTTCATAACAGTCTCTAAATTACAATTATCATATATCTTATTTATCATTTCTCTCATGAAAATGAAAAATGATGCCATGGCTATAAAGCATATAACAATTATAAAGAATGCGTAAAAACAGTAGCTTTGTTTAAATAAAGCAAAGATGCAAATGAATGCATTGGTTATAAGAGCGCGGTGCCTATTAAGATAGTGCAAATGATAAATGCGTTATAAACAAAATTCACAAAAAAATTAAAA
>NZ_JBHIPB010000138.1:0-520 GCF_042195825.1 Bartonella sp. AP40SXNS | reverse complement strand
GGAACAACAGCGCCTGGACGACAAATGGGCAAGTTTTTCTCTTTAAAAGTATAACATGGCCCTCCCGCTCTTGCTACTTCTTCATCTTTATAGCGGAATCCTGATTGGAGCATGCAAGCATAAGTTGTTGCTTTAGCATTAATACTCTGCTGTTGGTTTTCTGGATCGATATCATAAGGCGTTGGCATGCCACATTCTAATAGGGCTTTTCCTATCTCCGTAAAATCAGTAACACTATTTTTCTCCCACATACTCAAATACCCTGGAGCAGGCTTATCAATGTTACATCCAGCAATATTTAACAGAATGAGACCACTTAATAATTTCAAGATTTTCTTCATTTTTTTCTTCCTGAATATTTTGAATAAATTGGCGTACGATTAGGTGAACCGTAGCGCCATGTACAAGCATCACCGGCATGACCATAACAAGCATGAACACTTGGGTAGCCCTTAAATATTTGCCCTGCTTCTTTCCAGGGACCACTTCCAGGAGGTATTTGTTCAAAAGTGTAAGGATT
>NZ_JBHIPB010000137.1:0-520 GCF_042195825.1 Bartonella sp. AP40SXNS | reverse complement strand
TTCTTGACACTGCGCTGTGGTATGACAGCACCTGGACGACAAATCGGCAAGTTTTTCTCTTTAAAAGTATAACACCAGTTACCTCTCCCTTTATAGTGGAATCCTGCTTGGAGCATGCAGGCATAAGTTGTTGCTTTAGCATTAATGCTCTGCTGTTGGTTTTCTGGAAAAACATCATAAGGGGTTGGCATACCACATTCTAACAATGCTTTTCCTATCTCCGTAAAATCTGCTCCAGACTTCTCCCACATACTTAGATACCCTGGAGGAGGCTTATCGATGTTACATCCAGCTACACTAACCAAAACTATTCCGCTTAATAATTTCAAGATTTGTTTCATTTTTTCCTCCCTGAATATTTTGAATAAATTGGCGTACGATTAGGTAATCCATAAAGCGATGTGCACTCATCACCGGCATGACCATAACAAGCATGAACACTGGGGTAGCCCTTAAATATTTGCCCTGCTTCTTTCCAGGGACCACTTCCAGGAGGTATTTGTTCAAAAGTGTAAGGATT
>NZ_JBHIPB010000136.1:0-529 GCF_042195825.1 Bartonella sp. AP40SXNS | reverse complement strand
AAAAGACAGCCTTTTTTCTGCGTGCTTATGGGGGGAGCCATCATTATGCTTCCAATTTATCTGCTTTTGAATATGGCTATGGTGCTGAGCTCGATTATAATGCACTTGAAGCAGGTGTTTTGTTAAACGAGATTGAGAGTTTATATGGTCGTACATTCTTTGGAGTTTTGGGGAACTATGGAAATCTTTCTCTACATCCTCAGGATGTTGAACAAAGCAAAAAAAGCGCATTTAATAAATGGTCTTTTGCTGCCTATGGGAGTTTGCAGCATGATAGGGGTTTTTATATAGATGGGGTGGTATCGTATGGTCTTTTTAAGGGTGATGTTTTGACCCTTTCACGGGGCAAGGTTGTGGCGTTAAAGGGTAAACAGTTTAGCGGTTCTTTAACGAGCGGTAGAACGTTTGCAACAGGGTATAAAGGTGTTGTTTTTGATCCGCAGATTCAGGTTGTTTATCAGCATCTTCAGTTTCATCAGGCGTTTGATGTTGATAATCTTGATGTTGATTTAGGAAAATTTCATCAATG
>NZ_JBHIPB010000135.1:0-530 GCF_042195825.1 Bartonella sp. AP40SXNS | reverse complement strand
AACAATGTGATTTGTGCTGTGATAAAAACGTATCATAAAATTTATGAACTGTTATGAATGATATCGGCTTTTCATTTCATATGAACGTTTACATGCGTTATAATATTTACATTATGATTTGCTTTTTATGGTCTATTCATACATGGCAATCTTATATAAAAAATAGTCAAATGAATCACGTATAAAAGTGTGGATTCTTAAGTGGATTCATATAAAATAACTTCACACAACCTATTGACTTTATTGTGTTTTTTGATATGATATCGAATATCAACATTCTCAGGCATCTCATGATACTGACCACCGTCAAATTCTTCATATTCTCTTGTACCATCATCATATTCGTAAAGATTGTAAAAATACTCTGCTACCCCTAATCCCCATGGTGCATGCCCCACCGCCGTTGCAACGAACTTTTTTCCCCCCTTCTGTTTACGTTTTTTTAAAAACATCTGGTTTAATATCCCCTATCTAAATCCATAACTTTACCAATGGGTTTATTTGCCTCAAAATGGACCGTACAGAAGCGT
>NZ_JBHIPB010000134.1:0-536 GCF_042195825.1 Bartonella sp. AP40SXNS | reverse complement strand
AAGACCATTATGGTTATGAGTTTTGGAGGTTTAGGGGTTTTGGGGGGGGTGGGGGTTTTGGAGGTGCTTTTTACGCCACTTTTATATATTTTTTTCAATAAACAATAAAAGTTATTATATTTCAATACGTTAATGATCTAAATAAACAACCTATATTAAACACAAAACATAAATACAATCTTTAATATATATTTAAGAGGGTTTTGTAGGTGTTTTGGGGGTTTTAAGAACCTACAAAACCTATAAGTAATATAAGAAAATGAATATACATAGCTCTCTTTAAATAAAGCTATCATTTTAGATTACGGTATAATCTTTTAAAGGCAATGTAAAAGAAGCGTATTCACTTTAAGATGGGATTTCTTAAAAGTCTTAAAGCAATCCAAATAAGAGTATTTAAAAGTGCAAATGATTTCTTTTTAGAATAACGCATATAAACTGTCTTTTTGAGATTGTATCTAATCAACTTAACAAGAGAGGTATAGATTATGGTTATAAGCTCTATACCCCTTGTGAATTTAGCATGCCTATCATGT
>NZ_JBHIPB010000133.1:0-548 GCF_042195825.1 Bartonella sp. AP40SXNS | reverse complement strand
TAGACACGGCGCTGTTCTAGATAGTCAGTACGACGATAGGAGCGCTCTACTTGTCCTCCTACTGTATGACTTAGAATGGTTTCAGCGACCTCATAGGGGGCATCGGTTGTTTCTGCTAGCCAATCGCGTAAACTAGAGCGAAAACCATGGGGGCAAGCTTCAATTTTATTTTTTCTCATATACGCCGCCATCATCGTATGTGAAAGAGGACCACGACCGGTAAGTGAAAAGATGAAATCACTTTTAGAGATACAGCGGGCTTGTTCAATTACTTTTATTGCTTCAGATGATAAGGGCACGCGAAACTCTGTTGTGGCATCACGCTTGCCTTTCATATTCTCAGCAGGGATTGTCCAGATATCATCTTCAATCTGATCTTCACGAATATGACGCAAAGGATTGCTACGAACCCCTGTAAGGATAAGTAGACGCAAAGCTAAATGTTTTATAGTTGTTGTTTTGCAGAGAAATTGGTAAAAAGCCGGCACATCTCTCCAATCCATGGCTGGTAAGCTTTGTTTTTTATGACGTTGTTTGCCTAAGAGAGC
>NZ_JBHIPB010000132.1:0-557 GCF_042195825.1 Bartonella sp. AP40SXNS | reverse complement strand
CACAGTATTTATCTAGAGATAAGCATAATATTTGATGACACTATAAATTTTGAGGTTTTATAGAAGGTTTTTCTATATTTTGTTGAAAAAAGATCACAGTAGAATCCATATTGCTAAAAAGTTATATTTTTATATTGCCATTTTCTTGAACAGTCTATAATGGTACGAAAATGTATATTGGTAAGACTCATTTTGATGAAATAACTTTCAAAAGGGGATAAGCAGTGGTAGAGATAAGAGGTGCATCACAAGACCACACCTATATCATTACACGATATATTAAAAAGAAAAAGTCTAACTAAAAATTCAATTATCCAAGGAAAACTATATTCTGTAAATATTACAATTTCTTTTTACTTTACTTATTATTAACAAAACAATGCTTTCTAATAAAAATAAAGTCTATAATTAGGAAAACACATACTAAACCTAGTTTAAAGGATTTTATAGTAACTACTACCAAGTAAAAAGTAATATTAAATATACAAAGCCTCTTTTTAGTTAGGAAAAAACAACACACTAAAACCCTTAGACTCTAAATGTATTATATTTATGTC
>NZ_JBHIPB010000131.1:332-561 GCF_042195825.1 Bartonella sp. AP40SXNS | reverse complement strand
ACATGGAGATGAAGTTACAAAATTTGCACAAGATCACAAATTGCATGTGATCACGGTTGCTGATCTTATCGCCTATCGCCAACGTAAAGAGATGTTGATCAGGCATGTTGGAGAAATGCCTATTGAAACATTGGCAGGGACAGCTGTTCTTCAAAGTTATCAACTTCCTTGGGAAAATGTTCAGCATATTGCAATCGTTTTTGGTGATATCCGTGATGGTGAAGATATT
>NZ_JBHIPB010000131.1:0-305 GCF_042195825.1 Bartonella sp. AP40SXNS | reverse complement strand
ATGTTTTTGATCAATCTTTAAATATTACAGCGATTATGCAGCAGATGGTAAAAAAAGAGAAATGTGGTGTGTTTGTTTATTTGCGTGAAGGATCCGTTGGTGTTCAATCAGTTATTGACAGTCAGGCAATGGCAATGAGAGGTTTAGAAGACCATGTGCAGGCGATTGAACGCGAAGAAGAATGGCGTCAAATTGGTTTAGGAGCGCAAATTCTAAAACACTTAGGGATTAGTTCCGTTATTGTTTATGCTTCTAAAGAACGTCATTATGTTGGTTTAGAGGGGTTTGGAATTCGCATATCTAGA
>NZ_JBHIPB010000130.1:328-576 GCF_042195825.1 Bartonella sp. AP40SXNS | reverse complement strand
ATTAAATTCCTTCTTCAAATCAGAAAAAATAGCCATTGCTTTTTCAAGACCAATGCCTCGTGCCGCACTTATGGATGTTCTGTTGGCTTTATCGTAACTAGATTTATAAACAAACCCAATACCAATTTGATCTGTAATTGTTTTAATCCGACCAGCCATTTCAAAAGCATGATCTCGGCTTTCCATCTGGCCCGGTCCCGCAATTAATGAAGGAGGTGTTTCATTTGAAAAGATAACATTTCCAACTT
>NZ_JBHIPB010000130.1:0-254 GCF_042195825.1 Bartonella sp. AP40SXNS | reverse complement strand
AATCGACTCTGTTCCACAGTGGCTTTAATAAAAGAAGAAAAAAGCGGATGTGGATCAAATGGACGTGACTTTAATTCTGGATGATATTGAACACCTATGAACCATGGATGATCTACATATTCTATTGCTTCTGGCAAAATACCATCCGGAGACATACCAGAAAAAATCAAACCACACTGTTCTAGCTTGTCTTTATAATCAATATTTACCTCATAACGATGACGATGTCGTTCACAAATCCTTGTCATCCCATA
>NZ_JBHIPB010000129.1:0-592 GCF_042195825.1 Bartonella sp. AP40SXNS | reverse complement strand
TTTGACTTAGCGGTTCGATTGGTGAACAATCGGCCGGAATTGGCAAAGGTGGTGGACAAGGTGCGACTCGAGAATACGGGGGGCAATAAGCCTAAGGGGTCCGGATTTAAGCGTAAAGCTATTGAGGAGCAACCTGTGAGTGGAAATCCCACGCGGGATGGAAACTCACAAAGAGGCTCGTTCATGAGCAAGAAGTTTAAGTCCGCGATTGCTTCCAAACCTTCAATGAAGGTGGACCGTAAGACTATATCCGACCAACGCAAGCGCGACGGACTTTGTTTTAAGTGCAGCGCGGACGGCCATTTGGCGCGAGATTGCCCCAAGGCGGGGGCAGAGGCGGCCAATGGTGGGGTTCAGAGTAATAAGCGACCACAAACTTCCTCAGCAAGGAAGTAGCAAGCCGTATTGGTGCGCGGGTGGAGGAGCTACTGGATCCTTTAGTTTGCAACTTTGCTAATGATACTCAAGGAATGATTACGAGGGTTGTTCGTAACTTGAAGCTTGAGGTTGTTGGCAAGGACAAGAATTTTGTTAGCCGGGAGCACTTTTATATGTTAGACGGTTTAGGCGTTGATTTTATTCTATCGATAGC
>NZ_JBHIPB010000128.1:0-592 GCF_042195825.1 Bartonella sp. AP40SXNS | reverse complement strand
TGTTATTTACAATAGCAATATTACCATAACAGATATCCCTCTTGAAGCTTATGAGTATATCGTCAATGGCAAGCCTGCTCTTGAATGGGTTATGGGGCGTCAATGCGTTAAGACTGATAAAAAGAGTGGTATTGTCAATGATGCCAATCGCTATGCTGTTGAAACCGTTGGCAACCCTGCCTACCCTCTAGAGTTATTTCAGAGGGTTATTACCATAAGTTTAGAGACAATGAAAATCGTTAAGAACCTACCAAAACTAGAGATTAGAGAAACTGAATAACTTATAAAGCATGCTCACATAATGGGCATGCCAATCTTATTAAATCCGCTTATGTATTAGTTTAACTAACAGTCTATTTTATCATCTGTTATGAGATAAACTAAGATAGGAAATAATTACGTTATCAAGATCTCTTTAATGGACTTTTGTAAATTCTTTAAACGTATCATCTTGTGAGTTGATTACCTATAATCTTAAAAGGAATAATTTATCATGCGTTATTCTAAAAAGAAACCATTTGCACTTTTAGATACTCTTATTTGGATTGCTTTAAGACTTTTAAGAAATCCACTCTTAAATAGAATTAGATTT
>NZ_JBHIPB010000127.1:0-604 GCF_042195825.1 Bartonella sp. AP40SXNS | reverse complement strand
TGGAAACGGCTATGGCGAATACATCAAAATATTTTGGTGGAGGTGCAGGAGTTGCTGGTTCTGCCATGACGGGACCAACTTATAACTTATCCAAGATTGATACAAAGGGTAATATAACAGAGGGCTCTTTTAAAGATGTTGGGAGTGCTTTTGCCGGTCTTGATACAAATATCAAGAATGTGAATGCACGGATTAAAGAAGTTTCTGAAGGGGTAGCACAGGATTCTTTGTTATGGAATGATGAAGCCAATGCCTTTGTAGCGCGTCATGAGAAGAAGCAAGAAGAAAAAGGCAGAGCTGTAAGGAGACAGGAAAACAGTAGAATTACGTTTCTAGACAGAGGTGAGATTACCCAAAACTCAACAGATGCAGTAAATGGTGGTCAGCTCTATACAATGGGTAACACGCTTGCAACCTATTTTGGTGGAGGTGCTGGATATGATGAAGTGGGTATATGGAGAGAACCGGATTTCAAGATCAAGCAGTTTAGTGAGGATGGTACTTCTTTTGACAAGAAATATACGAATGTAGCGGATGCACTTGCAGGAGTTGGAAGTTCTATCACGAATGTTCAGAATAAATTGACTGAACAGGTTAATAATGT
>NZ_JBHIPB010000126.1:0-605 GCF_042195825.1 Bartonella sp. AP40SXNS | reverse complement strand
TCAACTTGATCTTTATGGATATGACATAAAGGAAAAGTACGAACGCCTGTCAGAATAAGCAAACGTAAAGCCAGTTGTGTCATTGTTGTTGTTTCGCAAAGTGTTTTATAAAAAGCCGGAACCTTTCTCCAATCCATAGCTGGAAAATTTTGTGTTTTATGGCGTTGTTTGCCTAAGAGCGCGCGTGCTTTTTCTGTTGCTTGTAAATCAACATTCAAACCTAATGCAGCCGCATGTTTAAGACAAAGATTAAGACGTATCAATGCTTTCTCTGCTGTTGCAGCTTTTGTATGCCAAATAGGGGCAAGAGTATTGCGTATCTCTGTTTGAGTAATCTCTGAAACGGGTAGACAGCCTAATTTAGGGAGAATATAAAGACGTAAAGGTGAAAACCAATCACAAGCCTTACCATCATCTTTTAATTCAGCTTTACGACTTTCAAAAGCATCTACGGCAATATCTTTTAAGTAATGAAGATTGCTTATTGCCTCACGCTTTTGTTTATTGCGTTCTTTAATGGGGTCACGCCCCTCACGTAAAACCGAACGCCACCCAGTTGCCAATTCACGGGCTTGTTTTAAAGAGACATCTCGCAACGCTCCCAA
>NZ_JBHIPB010000125.1:0-617 GCF_042195825.1 Bartonella sp. AP40SXNS | reverse complement strand
TCCCTAGCAACGGCAACAACAGCCCATACAGTAGCTTCACAGGCAAAAGCGCTAGCGGAAGAGGTAAACAATTTACTGAAACAGTCCAATTTAACGGTTTTTTCAATTTCCACCCCTTTTCTTGTTGCGACAGGCAAAGCGCAATTAACCGTGAAAAAAGGAACCTATCTAACTTTGCCACGAACTCGTGATATTTTGGTTGTAAGTTATACGGTAGATGCCAGAATAAGCATGCCGTCTCTTTCTGCGGGCAAGGATTATTATCTTTATTTGGTACCGGAGGGAGATTCTCATAAAATTGTTGTATCAGAAAACTCTACGTATCCAAGGAATTACACAGTGAGTAATTCGCGCAAGATAGGAGGGTTTCATACGCTTTGTGCGGATGTTGGTACGATTTCTGGTCACCCCTTGTCTGGTTATAGGGCAGGGGATATTTTACCCAATTCAGTTTGGTGTTTAAATCACCGCCCTTATAGTTCACCAGAAGGTATGGTTTATGACCCCTCTACAGATCTTTGGGTTGATATTTATCTTCAGTCAGGGACGGGTGAAAATACGAAATCAATGTATCGTACCAATATAACAACAAACCGTAATTATACCGAACATGTAAC
>NZ_JBHIPB010000124.1:0-625 GCF_042195825.1 Bartonella sp. AP40SXNS | reverse complement strand
CATCCGACAAGTTACCAGAAGCTATTACTTTGCCTGTGTCTTTTTCTGTTATTGATATTGACGCAATGTCTTGAAGTTGTGTATAGGCAATACCACCAGCAACATAGGGCATAATACGTTCAGCAGCAAAACCAATCCGTACCCGCGTCGCGCCAGCCCACTTTTCTTTAAAAGTAAAACTGTGCGTCCGTTTATCACCATCTTGGATTACATTGTTACCAATCTTAGTTCCAGCATCTTTCAGCATCTTACCAACATATGCCAGATGATTTTGAGCAATTACATATACTTGCCCTGTTTTCGTGTCATCTTTATCAGACCACATGAAATCTGTATCAACACCTAAAATAAGGCCATTACCGAGATCAACGTTGGAACCTGCATAAAGTCCCCCCATAAAACCTGATAATTTAGGCAAAAAATCATCACTCACCGGAATGGTTTTTCCATTACTGAGAATATCCATCTTTGTTTTACTTGAAAAACCACCAACCTGGCCACCAATATAAAAACCTGTCCAAGAAAAAGTGGGAGCAACAATAACCGGCGCAACAGGTGTGGGCTGAGGGGGAACAATAACATCTGCTGCATGCGCTGCTGAAACTAACGCAAAAGCAGAAGCTGT
>NZ_JBHIPB010000123.1:327-630 GCF_042195825.1 Bartonella sp. AP40SXNS | reverse complement strand
TGATCCGCAAAGTTTTCTTTAGAAAACATAAAGGAAGTAACGGGGAGGTTTATTTGCTCAAAAGATGCGTTTTTTCTTTAGTTTAAGGGAGCGTTCATTGTTATTACTTGCTTATGTTTTAAATGCTACATTTTTTGTTAGCTCTTTTGGTGGAAGAGCATTGAACTCTGAAAGAGAGCGTTTGGTTTCTGGTATCAGAGTGATTATGAATGATCAAGGAAAGACATTTGAAAATCTATGAGGGTATGCCAAAAAGAAACATAAAAAACTGTGGTGCTGATTTGTGTGTCCTAAAAAAATATT
>NZ_JBHIPB010000123.1:0-237 GCF_042195825.1 Bartonella sp. AP40SXNS | reverse complement strand
CTAGGTTTTAAGAAGAGTATTCTTAAGATTTAGGGTGTCTGATTTATTTCATCTGATAACTATCTTCGTCTGGTAACTATCAGAGATTCGCTCAAGGGAAAAAGGCGGTATTTCGTGTCAGATTCATTTTCTCTTATACCGTTGCCATTGGTAGACAAACGCTATGCGCAGGCGCTTTTTGATCTCGCTCAAGAAGCAGGGACTGTGGAAAAAGTTGAAAAAGCAGTGGCATCTTTT
>NZ_JBHIPB010000122.1:0-630 GCF_042195825.1 Bartonella sp. AP40SXNS | reverse complement strand
TCAGTGAAGAAGTTTGAAGCGGCACTGAATGTTTTGCTTGAAGAAGGATATCTCATTCGTTTAGCAGATGGTCGCTTGTGGAATTTAGATGTTGAAGAGGAATTAAAAGAAGCAGCTTTTATTGAAGAGCAGGAGGGTAATTATGGCAAATAAATTACCTTGGGTACGTAATTTTTATCAAGAGTGGATTATGGACTTTGCTGGCACTGATGCAGCAGAAAAAGCCACTTATAGTACACTCACTGCTTTTATGTATAGAACTTGTGAACCTCTTTATGATGATGCCTCTGTTTTAGCACGTGCTGTTGGCTGTTCAGTACAAACTTTTAAAAAATCATTAGAAAAACTCATTCGAAAAAAATTAATTATCCGCTTGGAAAATGGAAATTTATGGAGTGCACAAGTTGAAGAAGAGTTACTAAATTGCAATGAGAATTTAGAAAAATCTTCAGAAAAGGCATCAAAAGCAGCAAAAGCTAGATGGGATAAAAACAAAGATAAAAGTAATGATGATGCATGTGCAATGCATGAGCAATGCACAAGCAATGCATACGCAATGCACGAGCAATGCTTGGAAATGCACAATAACATTAACATTAACAATAACAAAAAAAATAAAAATATTATTTT
>NZ_JBHIPB010000121.1:0-647 GCF_042195825.1 Bartonella sp. AP40SXNS | reverse complement strand
CCCCGCTTGTGACGTGCAAATAAGTGGTTTTGATTGATTCAAGATAAACAGATTTGAAATGAGAGAATCCTACGTTATTCGGGCGTCTAATTCAATATAAACAGAGCTAGATTATCATTATAAATCAATATCTTGTATCGGCTTATCAAGCGGGGGATATTTTGCTCAATTCTGTTTGGTGTTTAAATCACCGCCCGCGTAG
Organism: Bartonella sp. AP40SXNS; assembly: GCF_042195825.1. Lineage (NCBI taxonomy): Bacteria > Pseudomonadati > Pseudomonadota > Alphaproteobacteria > Hyphomicrobiales > Bartonellaceae > Bartonella > Bartonella sp. AP40SXNS. The sequence continues at coordinate 445 of NZ_JBHIPB010000121.1, read as the reverse complement.
TAGTCCAGAAGGGATGGTTTACAATCCGTGGCATAATATTTGGGTTGATATTTATCTTCAATCAGGGTCAGGTGTAATTGCAAAGTCGGCATATGGTGTTCCGATTACGACCAATCGTAGCTATGCGGATCATGCATTTGATTTTTGGTCTGTTAATTTGACAAGTGATGAGTTTTCGCCATGCATGTATGGAAGTAATCAAGCAACCAGTATTGTCGGCAATCAAGCGCCTTCTCCTAAGACGTCTGGAGGACACGTTGATACAAACAATAGACGGATGATTTCGCATATCGGTTGTGAGGATGGTTGCGGTTATGTTTGGCAATATTTGTCTGGTTGTTATCCAGTGACTAAATGGCATACAGGGGAGCAAGGAAGCAGTTTACGTGTAGACATAAATGTTATGTTGGGAGGAGGCGATTGGACTGGTGGCTCTAACAATGAT
>NZ_JBHIPB010000120.1:0-653 GCF_042195825.1 Bartonella sp. AP40SXNS | reverse complement strand
CAGTCAGCGACGGGTTCTTTGCATTTACAGGCAGCAAAGCTTGAGGCGGGGAATGGGCGGATAGCCGCCGGTGATCTCTTAGAGATCCAAGCAGCAACAATTGATCTGAGCCGCATGCAAGACAATGATCAAACAGGGGTTTCTTCCCTTGGCGATCTGACCATTAAAACCAATCAAATCACCGCTTTAAACAACCATATTGGTGCCAAGGGGAATATTGTCTTGAGCGCCGATGATGGGCTCACTGTAGGCGCTGGACATTATAGCGCCGGCGGCTCTCTTTTGGTGGAAGCAGCAGAGCTTACATCACGCGCGCGCTTAGTGGCAGAGCAAAAAGTTGACCTTTATGCGCATCACGGTGCCCTGATCCAAGAAGGCACTGTCTGGTCCAATGGGAAGATAACGCTGGATGCCCATGGTGCCCTCAATCACACGGGTGATATTGTCAGCATGCAGCAGATTGCCTTGACAGCGGGGGGCATGCTCACAACCTCTCAAGAGAGCACGATTTTAAGTTATGATGTGGTTTTGAGTGCTGATGCTTTAACCCAAGCAGGGACTGTGGAAGCTCAAGAGGGAGCATTAACCCTTCAAGTGCGTGATGGGGTCGCAAATAGCGGCACAATGCGCGGTGAGAGTGTCGATGCTCATAT
>NZ_JBHIPB010000119.1:0-654 GCF_042195825.1 Bartonella sp. AP40SXNS | reverse complement strand
CATTATTGTTTCCTTGATTTGCGCGCAATTCCCCCGTGGCGTGAATCACGCTTGTGTTTAAAAATGGTTGGTTGTTAGAAAGTGCTTATACGCTCTGTCTTTTCCTAGGGATATGTTCGGCTTTTCTACTATAACTAATATGTGTGTTGCCTGAAATACATGTGTTACCACATACAACAGCTTCACCACCAATATGAGCTTTTTCACAAATTTTGGCATTGCCGTGAATTTCGGCTATTCCGTAAACTTGCGCATTATCGAAAATATGTGCATTGGATTCAACACAAGCGTTTCCAAAAACATTAGCATTTCCATAAATACGTGCATTACATGAGATACGTGCTCGTCCAAATACTTGTGCATTCTCATAAATTTGAGCATTACTGCAAACCTTTGCCTTATCCCTAACCCAACAATCGCCCTCATGAGAGAGGTTACCTTCATGCTCTATAAAACCACCAAGATCACCTTTCTTGACCTTTCCAAAGTCTCTCAGTGCACGAATGCGACGAACTGGTCGACGATAGAGGATGTCTATTTCATCAGTAAGTTCGTATTTTTTTTCCATGTTTTAAGTCGCCCTTATCTTAAAACAGTGTCATTTCCAGATACTTTTGTATTTCCGGTTACTTTGGCATTCTCGCAAACTAGTGC
>NZ_JBHIPB010000118.1:0-656 GCF_042195825.1 Bartonella sp. AP40SXNS | reverse complement strand
TCTTATTAATTCCAATGAAATTTTATTAGTTTCCTACGATGATAATCAAAACATTGCAGAGTCTGGAACACTTGATGCAAGCTAAATTCTAAGCATTGTTGATGAGGCAGATGATGCAATCCAAATCTTTCGTATAAATCCTTCTGAGAAGAGTTGCGAATATATCTCTGAAGAGATTGCAGACGCATATGTAGAAGAAAATATTGAACAATCTCCATGAGGATAGTGAGGCTCATTACTTTGTACGTGAAAGTGATACTTACAATGAACTTTTAGACGAGATAGCAGATGAAAAATATAATGATGAGATTTACGGTACTTACGAACAACAACACCGTTTGCGTCCTTGTGATGTGATTTAAATTCTGAGGGCGTATTTAAAAGCGCCCCCTTTAATTCATCAATAATTAATTAGAGTAAACTCATGACCACACATGATAATAATATTCATAGTGAATGATATCTCATACCTGAAAACGAGGTAGAAGACAAAATCGGTTATGTCCAAATGGTTAATGCCCATGTAATGCATAGGCACTTACATTTGAAACAAGATTTTTCCACTTGGTTTAACGATTGTGTTGAAAAGTTTGATCTAAAAGAAGGCGTGGATTTTGTTTTTACAAAACAAGAATGGAACAGACAGAAGATTTGTC
>NZ_JBHIPB010000117.1:0-657 GCF_042195825.1 Bartonella sp. AP40SXNS | reverse complement strand
TATCTGCAAAAAACGTTCTTTTTACATTTGGAAGCGTTGGTTTTTACAAAGCAGCTTTTCATAAGATAAATAAACAAACGCTTTTATAAAGTGTAAGGTTTTTAAGATTTTGCTCTGCTGTGAAAGCTAAATCTTAGTTTTCTCATAAATGAAACGTTTTTAAGAGCAAATGATAACTAAGTTATAACTGTTATAAAAAAAAGTTTTAACGTTTCTTATAAAGATCTCATCTTATGTTTCAAACGTTTAAACGTGCATTTAAAGAGGTTCTCATAAGCGTATTTGTACTTTTCATTAAAACCTAATTTCTTTAAATATTAGCCGGTCCATTTTTGGAGGCATTATCTTAGAATAGAGCATTCTTTAAACATTACAGCTTTTGACTCAAAATTAAGTAAAAACCCATACCTTATGATGTTACAATGGTTTTGAAGTTTACTTTCTTATCTTTGTCTAAATAGCTGCCCCCAAATTTGGAAAGAGCTCATTTGGTTTCGTATTTTTAAACTATAACTTTTAAAATGTTTTTAGTACCAAATCTAAAGTAGATAGTTATTCTACTGCCATGGCATTATTTGCCTCCATTTTTTTGTGGAAGCGAATAGTTCCATTCTTAAAGACTAGCCTGCAATCTATTCATTAAAAGGCTTTTCATTT
>NZ_JBHIPB010000116.1:0-669 GCF_042195825.1 Bartonella sp. AP40SXNS | reverse complement strand
TAAATCCACATTAAACCCTGTGATATGGTTCCAATGAACGCCTTCAGGAATACGCAATTTAAAGCGGTGATAACGATTGCGCGAACGACCATGATAAGCGCCCGTGACATATGAACATGCCCTCTCCTTATGCCATGTAATCGGTGTCTGATGATTGCGAAGCCGACGCTCTCCTATGCTTAAAAGACCTTCCGTCGTATCAACTTCAGCAAACATCTTCGTGATAAAGTTAAAACTTCCATCTGGTGCTCCCAATTCTTGCGAAACAACCGTTGCTTCCATCGGCGCACCTGTAAACATAACAAGCCGATTTTGGTCATCAAAAGCACCAAGCATGGGTGCGCCACTTTGCCAACGAGGGCTGTCTAAAGAAGCCGGTAATGTCTCAAGATTGATCGAGATCTCATCTAACTGTTCTAAAGTATAACCTGTCGTAAATACTGGAAACAACGTGAAAGGTTTTCCCTGTAGCGTCGACCATTTCTGCAATCCCCAATCATAGACAAAGGTCGTTTGCTCGTTATTACCTCTTTTTAAGGACCAGTAAATCCGGTTATCAATGGGGTCTATAACCCCTTGCATCTCATCAAGAGCAAACTTATCAAAGGTTTTAAAAACCGTTCTATCAACCTTCTCAAAGCCTATCGGCAAAAGTTGACCATCAGCACT
>NZ_JBHIPB010000115.1:0-674 GCF_042195825.1 Bartonella sp. AP40SXNS | reverse complement strand
AGCTCGGGTCTTTTAGAAGCCGTGTCAGGCGATATGACCTTCGATGTCTCAGCGCTTACCAACATGCGTGAAGGTGGAGTTGAAGTTAGCGATAAAGTGGTTTCTCACAGTTACGTGCGAGGAGAATGGAAAGATGTCGAAAATATTGATCATTTACGTATCAAGGAAAATATCGACACCACGATCATTCGTCAGCAGCCTCATTTTACCAATAATGCTGCACAGATTTTAGTAGGACATCATCTGACAATTAATGCCGGTGATATCCGCAATAGCTATAGCTTTATTGCTGCCAATGGCAACATTGAGATGCATGGCGATACGCTGCTCAATGAGGGGCGCGATTTAATCGAAACAACTAAGATTGTAACTGAAACGCGCTACAGACATAAGCAATGTAGTATCACAAATCCAGCATGTATAAACGGTGCAGAAGAATGGGATGGTCCTACTTTTACCCAAACACTCAAACGCACTTATGATGCTGTTTACGGCACGATTGAAGCTGGTGGCACGCTTGATGCCAAGTTGACAGGCTATATTGACAATCATGCGGTGCGTGAGGGGGTTGAGCAAGTTGGCTTAAGCTCTGGCGATAAAGGTTTGGCTGGTGTTAAAAACACCGATTTTGACGGTTCCAAACCACTGATTAGTGATGATCGATTAGATGGGAT
>NZ_JBHIPB010000114.1:0-674 GCF_042195825.1 Bartonella sp. AP40SXNS | reverse complement strand
TTGATATCGCTCAAAGATCTCGTTCTGATGTTTCTGTGCTTAATCTCGATAACAGCTCCATTGTTTTTGAGAAACCAACCGAAGATCATTACCAAACATTGCATATAGGTTCTGGTAAACCAGACACGCAAGAAGTCTACAATGCAACGGGTGATGCAAAGATTTACTTCAACGCACAATGGAGTGATGGAGCACCAATCGCCGATCAAAAAACCGATAGACTTTTGATCCATGGGGATGTCTCTGGCAACACATCAGTTTATGTTACAGGACGCATAGAAAAGAACAGTAGTCAAGCAAATACCTCTGCTGCTCCTAATGTACGGGGGCTTTCACTCATTCAAGTTTCTGGAAAAGCAGAGGAAAACTCTTTCAAACTGGTAAATGGCTATACCACAAGAGGTGGCTTACCGGATATGTATACACTACGTGCCTATGGACCAGACTCAAGCCAAGGCAAAGCCGATATTGCGCAAAACCTCTTTGATGAAAAGAATGAAAATTTCTGGGATTTCCGTTTACAACCCGAACTGCTTGGCTCCAATTCTGGTTCAAATCCTGATCCTGAAACAAATATCCCTACCGTTGCCCTTGTACCACAAACAGCAAGCTATTTGGTCATGCCAAATGCTCTCTTCTACAGTGGATTAACCGATATGGCTAAACAAAACGCA
>NZ_JBHIPB010000113.1:0-680 GCF_042195825.1 Bartonella sp. AP40SXNS | reverse complement strand
ATCCCATCTAATCGATCATCACTAATCAGTGGTTTGGAACCGTCAAAATCGGTGTTTTTAACACCAGCCAAACCTTTCTCGCCAGAGCTTAAGCCAACTTGCTCAACCCCTTCACGCACCGCATGATTGTCAATATAGCCTGTCAACTTGGCATCAAGCGTGCCACCAGCTTCAATCGTGCCATAAACAGCATCATAAGTGCGTTTGAGTGTTTGGGTAAAAGTAGGACCATCCCATTCTTCTGCACCTTGCCCTATACATGCTGGATTTGTGGCACTACATTGCTTATATCTGTAGCGTGTTTCAGTTACAATCTTGGTTGTTTCAATTAAATCACGCCCCTCATTGAGCAGCGTATCACCCTGCATCTCAATGTTGCCATTAGCAGCAATCAAACTATAGCTATTGCGGATATCACCGGCATGGACCGTGAGATGACGCCCTACCAAAATCTGTGCCGCATTATTGGTAAAATGAGGCTGCTGACGAATGATCGTAGTGTCGATATTTTTCTTGATCCTTGTGTGTTTATCAACATTTGGGATATTTTCCCATTCTCCTCGCACGTAACTGTGAGAAACCACTTTATCGCTAACTTCAACCCCACCTTCACGCATGTTGGTAAGCGCTGAGACATCGAAGGTCATATCGCCTGACACGGCTTCTAAAAGACCCGAGCT
>NZ_JBHIPB010000112.1:0-695 GCF_042195825.1 Bartonella sp. AP40SXNS | reverse complement strand
AAATACCACGCTGGGGTATATAGATGACCATCTTCAGAAACACTCGATAATTCATATGTCGGCTGTGTAAAGCTACCATCTTGAAATGACGCACTGCCTCCAAAATACTGTGCTACATCCTCGCCAATTTTATTAATCTGGTTGCCATTAACAACATCATGTGAATCCTTAGCAATCATACCATCCGCAACATTATGCAGACCAACAGCCGCAGAACCATTTCCTTTGCCAAACGTCACACTCGTATAGTTAATGGAGGCATCCTTGTTCTTATCATAATGAACAACTGCTGAATCATCAGACTGAAGATCCTTCAAACTTTTTTCAAGCTGACCTTTATTAACCGCTTCATTATCGTTTACAGCTGCCTTTACACCAGAAAGCGTACGGTCCGCACCAGTTTTGTTGGCGATATTGATTTCGCCGCCTTCTACTTCTTTACCAATATCGATAACTTTTGTCTCAGCATCTTGCTTAACTAGGCTTTCATTCACTACATTCGTAATATCATTTTTTATATTTGTGAATGAGCTACTAACATCTGCAAATGCAGCAGCTACATTATCATAACTCTTCTCCTCACCAGCTGTACCATCAGAGTTAATGGTTTTTAACTTGAAACTCGGAGCTATCCATTTGCCATCCTTATATCCAGCTCCGCCTCCAAAATACTGAGCAACTGTATTATTCGTTTC
>NZ_JBHIPB010000111.1:0-720 GCF_042195825.1 Bartonella sp. AP40SXNS | reverse complement strand
GAGAACCCGTTCCAAAACTTTCTTCACCACAAAAAGTCACCTTTCCCGCATCCAAAAGCGATCCAAAAAATTTCCACCCCGTTGGTGTTTCAAAACATTTTAATCCTTTTTTTTCAGCAACCAGAGCCGCAGCACACCCCGTTGGCATAGAACGGGCAATCCCCACAATGCCTTGGCGATAACCTTTAATCAGATGTGCATGTTCAGCCATAAGTGCCAAAGAATCAGAAGGGGTGACAAATTGCCTACGGCCAATAACGAGATTACGATCTCCATCACCATCAGATGCCGCTCCAAGATCAGGGGCTTTATCAGACATTAACAAATCATAAAGAGGCTTAGCATAAACCAAATTGGGATCTGGATGCCCTCCTCCAAAATCTGGCAAAGGAACACCATTGACCACCGTTCCTTCTGAAAACCCTAAACATTTCTCAAAAATTTCGCGCGCATAAGGCCCTGTAACAGCATGCATTGCATCAAAGCGGAGGGTTAAACCTCTTTCTACTGCTCGCGCAATACAATCAAAGTCAAAAATCTCCTGCATCAAAGCAACATAATCGGCTACCGGATCAAGTATTTCCACCCGCATAGACCCGATAAAGGTTGTTCCTTCTTTGTCTAAATCAACGTCTGGGGCTTCAAAAATCTTATAAAAAGCAAGATGTTGTGACGCTTCAAAAATAGCTTCACACAAAGAATCAGGAGCAGGACCACCAT
>NZ_JBHIPB010000110.1:0-733 GCF_042195825.1 Bartonella sp. AP40SXNS | reverse complement strand
ATCACCAATAGAAACACTTAAGGTTTGCATTCAGGTGCGTTTTTATATTTTTTACAAAAAGGGCTGTTTAAGCGCTTCTTGACACTGGGCCTCGGGATCACAGCACCTGGACGACAAATGGGCAAGTTTTCGGCTCTAAAAGTATAACACCACCCTCCCGCTCTTTCTACTTCTTCATCTTTATAGCGGAATCCTGATTGAATCATGCAAGCATAAGTTGTTGCTTTTGCATTGATGCTCTGCTTTCTATTTTCTGGAAATACATCATAAGGCGTTGGCATACCACATTCTAATAATGCTTTTCCTATTTCAGTAAAATCTGCTCCTGGCTTCTCCCAAGCAGTCAAGTATCCTGAAGGAGGCTTATTAAACTGACATCCAGCGATACTGAATAGAGTTACAGCACTTAATAATTTTAAGGTTTGTTTCATTTTTTACTCCATGATTTACTTGAAGGAACTTGTTCACGATGAGATGAGCCATAACGCACGTTACACTTATCGCCCGCGTCTCCAAGACAGGTATGGGAACTTATGGGATTTGTAGCCACTCTCAACCATTCTGTCCAAACGTTACTGCCAGCAGGGAGTGTCCCGTAGGTATAGCCATTGCCGCCAATAATTCTGCTTACAAAGTCATATCTATTCCCATCAAAACCAATAGTGGTTTGTTTGCCATCACTCACATAACCTAACAGACCGGATGCAACTAAAGCATTAAAGGCGGGTCCATA
>NZ_JBHIPB010000109.1:0-738 GCF_042195825.1 Bartonella sp. AP40SXNS | reverse complement strand
GATCCATAAGTGTCTTTAAGCGTAGATCGCTGTTGCAAGTTGATTGAAGCTTTCTGAAAGGTTATTTGCGAAATTGTTTGACGGTGGTTTATAACATGCGCTTTCATATAGTTTTTTCACTTCTGATTTTTTGTGTTTCTTAATTACCAATCCATATTCTGGATGCGTAATCCAATTATCCCAAGCGCTTTGCCAATCGCGTTCATTTGCATTTCGACATGGGTTGGATTTTGAAAAGCGTACAAATTTTTCAAATTCTGATAAGGCTTCATCATGCGTTAATCCTTGTTCAGTTGCGTATTGAAAATCGGGTTTGAAATCTTCTAGTATTCTTTCAACTTCTTGTTTTTCCCTTGTTTTCTTTGTTTCTTCAAAAAAATTTGCTTTCTCTGGAAAATAAGCAGGCATTATCTTATCAACGATTTCTGAAAGTTGTTTTCCAACCTTTTTAACTTTTCGTGAAGGCAATTTCTCAATCATCGCTTCGTCAATTTGCCATCGGTTGTTAGCTTCATTGGAAAGATTAATATTTTGCTTGTGAATGATTGGTTGTTTGGTTTCTATCGTTTTGATTTGTTCTGATTGAACATCATCACACTCGATTGCCTTTTCAACAAAATCGTTTGTTTCTAAATTTTCAAAATCAATTTCTCTTTTTGATAAAATAATATTTTTATTTTTTTTGTTATTGTTAATGTTAATGTTATTGTGCATTTCCAAGCATTGCTCGTGCATTGC
>NZ_JBHIPB010000108.1:322-751 GCF_042195825.1 Bartonella sp. AP40SXNS | reverse complement strand
AGAGGTGCTTTCACAAATACCTGATCTGCTTTATGCTGTATAATTGATACTGGGATGGGTTCTACCTTTCCCTCGCTTTCACGCCAAACAAATGATCCTTTACTATTCCATTGAACCGCAAGAGGATTAACGACAGGAAAAGAACCACCATAGAATTCTAACACAACAGAAAAAGACATCCCTGTCATGAGCGTATCTTTTTTATTATTGATTTCAACTTGAATATGGAGTGTACGGCTTTCTGTATTAATAACATTGTCAATCGCATAAATATGACCAACAAAAGTTTTATCCGGCTGTGCGGTTAATGTTGTAATCACCTCATCTCCTTTATGTATTCGCGATACATATCGTTCAGGAACCCATATATCGACAAAAATACGTTCTCTATTTTCAATACGACCTATTATAGTATTAGGAGTAACAGCA
>NZ_JBHIPB010000108.1:0-254 GCF_042195825.1 Bartonella sp. AP40SXNS | reverse complement strand
TCATTGGTGCATGAATTGTGCGCCGTTCAAGATCTAACTCAGCATTCCGCAAAACCAAATTTGCGTTATCCAGCTCTAAGCGTGCCGTAATTTCCTGAACTTCTGTCGCTGTATGACTGGCACGTAATTTAAGAATACGTGAAAGCGTTAAAGCACTATTATCACGTTGTATTTTTGCTTTTGCAGCCGCTATTTCTTCCTTTTTAGAATCAAGCTTTGCAATCACATCACCTGCTTGTACTTTTGTACCAGCT
>NZ_JBHIPB010000107.1:0-752 GCF_042195825.1 Bartonella sp. AP40SXNS | reverse complement strand
GGCTTTATTGAAAAGGAAGATAACCTTTCTCATGATGGCAATTGCTGGGTTTATGATAATGCTTGTGTTGTAAAATCTGGTCGTGTTTATGAAAATGCAAGGGTATATGGCAATGCTGCCATTGGTGGTTTTGTTTATGGCAATGCGCATGTATATGATAAAACCCGCGTGTATTTTGGAGCTCATGTTTATGATAATGCGCATCTTTCTGATAAGGTGTGGGTTTATCAATATGCAAGGGTTTATGGGAATGCAAAATTAACAGGAAGTGCACGCATTTATAGCAAAGCTGAGGTTTATGATCATGCTGTTGTAAGTAGCTCTTCAAAAATTTATGGCAAGGTTTATGGCAATGCTAGCGTGGGTGGGTATGTTAAGGTCTATGGTTCTGTTTATGGCAATGCTAAAGTGACTGGTTATCACACCATTAGAGGTTTGGTACATGGCAATGCAAGATTAAAAAGAAATGAGTATTCATATACAGAACAAAACCCTTATTATGCATATGGAATTCCTGAAGATTGTGAAATTTATGAAAACGATACCGTTGTAAAGATTAGTGAAAAAGCAGCGTAAATAACGGCGCGGGGGGCTGCTTTATAGCAAAAAAGCCGCGTCCTTTTAAGACACGGCTTTTGTTTGCAACTGGAAACTTATACATTTTAAATGTTAAAATATATTACACAAAACGTGTAAAAATGCAAGCCTTAATACATAAAAACCGCATCAAAATGAATTGATACGGCTTTTAT
>NZ_JBHIPB010000106.1:0-759 GCF_042195825.1 Bartonella sp. AP40SXNS | reverse complement strand
TTTTTGCTTTTGCTGACGTTTTCTTTCATCCTCAAAATGCGTTAGTAAAGCGCGTTCCTGTTTCGTTTTATTGGTCACACCAAAGGTGTCATTGTCCATAAACTGCTGATATCCTGCTATCATTAAATTGCTTAAGAATGAGCCACTTTTTGGAGGTTGTGTAAAATAGATCCCTTTTGAATCTTGCAATTTATACCGGAAACCTGCTTTTTTCATGCACTCATAAACTGAGGCAAATTCACTCGCATACGAATTCATATCGTCAGGAGAAGCATAAACCGGTTTCCAACCACATTTTGACAAGGATTGTTGGATCATCGCTTTATCGGCACCTGGTTTTTCCCATAATGCTAAAGTTGATGGAGGAGGTTGGTTAACACATCCAGCTGTAGTTAAGAGAGCTATGCCGCTCAATAATTGCAAGACTTTCTTCATTCTTCCCCTCCTTCAGTGGGTTTCTTTACGATAAAACAGCTCATAAACCTGTTGATATTTTATCTCCGTTTTTCAAGACAGTTCTGAACTGAGTTGAGATGGTAAATTGAGAAAACAATCCCGTCATTTCAAGCAAAGCAAGGATGAGGGATTGTTGATCATCACAAACAGCAAGACTTAAGGCTCGCATTCAGGTTGTTCTGGATGCTTTGTACAAAAAGGGCTGTTTAAGCGCTTCTTGACACTTCGCTGTGGAACAACAGCGCCTGGACGACAAATGGGCAAGTTTTTCTCTTTAAAAGTATAACATGGCCCTCCCGCTCT
>NZ_JBHIPB010000105.1:0-804 GCF_042195825.1 Bartonella sp. AP40SXNS | reverse complement strand
TCTTAATTTCATTTTTTAATTTATGAAAATAGCTCAATTTCAGTGCGAATATTTTTTACTTTAGGATTGGATATTCTTGTTATTTTGTCATATGGATATTAAGGGCGTCTGTTACGGGAACAATTGCTTTTTATCTCATCTAGTTTTTATGTCTCCATAGATGTCCAAATGTAATGCCTTTTGCGAGAGAATTGGCCATGCTTGATAGTTTGAGTAACAGCATGATGGATATAATGGACAAGATGAGAGCTCCTCCAAACATGAAGCTTACATTCTGGTTGTAATCGAGTTTCATATCACTCAAATAGTTTGCAAAGATATTCATCATCAGATTAAATACAGTTGCTAAGAGTAGAAAGAGGATTATATAATTGACGACTTGGATTATCCATTGCTCAAAAAAGCGATAAGTTGGTTGCCAAAGTAGAGCAATAATGAAGATTGGCCCCCATCCTACGAGAAGTGCAAGTGCGATTTTTGTCAGAAGGACGAGACCCCCACCGATTGCGACGACGAGGCTTGTTGCTAGCAAGATGAGGATTCCTAAGAGACTGTAAAGCAGACCATTGGACTCGAAGAAGACGGTTTCTTGGAAAAGACGTCCTGCATATTGGAATCCTCCGCCTGCTGTTTTGTCAAGTAAATTCATTAATTGTTTATCATCGAGTGGGTTTGCGATGAGCGCTTTTGATAACTCATAGGGCATTTGTGTTATTAAATTTGTGATTTCTGGTTGATAAAGTCCTGTGGTAAGAGCTATTGAAGTAATAATACTTATCCGTAGGAAACGGTTTACGAATCCGG
>NZ_JBHIPB010000104.1:0-814 GCF_042195825.1 Bartonella sp. AP40SXNS | reverse complement strand
CTTATAATTTTGATTGCAAACCTTTTATCGGCTTGTGCATTAGCACCAAAGCTAAAACAGCCCAATGATAGGAACCGCGTGCCTATTAATAAAACAATCCCTGCCGAAATCAAGCGAGGAGACAACGGAATCTCATAAACTGATTTATGAAATTAATAATGTAATGGTCAGTCTTTCTAAATATGTGAAAATTAAAAGGTATGAAATATGCAAAAGCTGATTATTATCATAGCGATTAGTGCTTTTTTTGGAACAACAAACTTAGCAAGAAGTAACACTCTTACTAAGCAAGGAGGAGGTCATAGCCGTTTTGCAGTTCCTAGTATAGGGTCAGGAGATCTCGATTCAAGCAACAATTATAAACCAAAACCACCAAAAGGCTATGAGCCACCACGTAAACTTCCACCCGATATTAAAATTGACCTTTCTAATTTGGGAACGATAAGAAATCGCGTACCGTCCAAACCTATTGGCTCTAAGCCATCTAACACACCTCCAGTATCTCCCACAGCTCAGGTACCTAAATCAACTTTCGTATCTGCTCCATCAGCAAAATATCTGGAGCTTACTAATCTATTAAAAAAAGGGGAAATTATTGAGCTCTTAAAAAAACAGCTTGAGTTGAAAAAAAAACAAATTTCACAAACAGAAAAAACCTATCAAGCTATAACAAAGAATCAGAAAACAAACCCAAAGCAAATAGACTTTTCTAGTTTTTTTCTCAAAGAACCAGAATTGCTCTATAAGAAGAATCTGCTTTTAAGGGAATCATATCAAAAGATATTGGAGGAAGAAAACAAAATTTCTGGGACTT
>NZ_JBHIPB010000103.1:0-816 GCF_042195825.1 Bartonella sp. AP40SXNS | reverse complement strand
AATTTATTCGTCAATAATAGCAAGCGAAAAGGCATAAACTCTTATCATACTCTTGCCATAATCAGCATCTGCCCTATTGTTTTGCTTATATTTTATGTCAATAAAAGTGTGAATATTATGAATCGCAATTTACTTGTTTTGATTATCGGCGCTTTAATCGTTCTTCTTATAGGTTTTTCTTATTACACCTATCGGCAAGAAAGCAAAACCTCTAGCATTGAACTCAAAATTGATAAATAATCTATCTGCAACCAAAATCAATCAAAGAAATTACCTTCTTCAACTTTTGATATAAAAGCTGTTCTGGGCTTAACCTGTTATGTTTTTGTGTGTGTTAATGAACGTGCTGCTAATGTGCGCAAACGCAGGGCATTTAATTTAATAAAGCCAGCAGCATCTTTTTGGTCATAAGCACCTTCATCATCCTCAAAGGTTACTAATTTATTGGAATAAAGCGACTTTTTGCTTTGACGTCCTTCAACAATCACATTACCCTTATAAAGCTTTAATATAACTTCACCTTCAACATTTTCTTGGGATAAATCGATAGCAGCTTGCAACATTTTGCGCTCAGGAGAAAACCAAAAGCCGTAATAAATAAGTTCTGCATAACGCGGCATTAATTCATCTTTCAAATGAGCCGCACCCCGATCCAATGTCAAAGATTCTATCGCGCGATGAGCAACTAAGAGAATGGTTCCTCCTGGTGTCTCATAAATGCCACGCGATTTCATACCGACAAAACGATTTTCTACCAAATCTAACCGACCGATACCGTTGTCGCGTCCATACCCATTCAATTCAGAAAGTAATTTC
>NZ_JBHIPB010000102.1:0-827 GCF_042195825.1 Bartonella sp. AP40SXNS | reverse complement strand
ATCAATTGAAGAAGCCCAAGACGTGTGCCAGCCATGGTAAAGCGCAACACGCGCAGAGCAATATTAAAAGCCATCAGAGCGGCAATGGTTTTGATAATGGCGCTTGTTAAAGTTGGGTGCGCATTCGCCCACGCCATAAGCCCATTAGTAAAATTACCAACAGTTTCCATGAGACTGTTGAGAGGAGGCAGAAGCACTTCACCAATGCTAATCCCCAGAGCCACAATACGGTTTTGTAAGAGCTCAAATTGCCGCATGGCACCGGTTGCTTGTTTGTCTGCTTCTTGTTCTACCGAGCCTTTAAAGACTTGTGGATCTTTCACATAATCTAAAGCTTGCCCTAACAATTCGGGGTTACCCACCAATTTGGCAAAATCGCCGGTAAAATCGCGCCCCGCAATGGCAATCAGCGAACGCATCCCCTGTTCGGATTTGCCCAACACATTAAAAAAGCGCACCAAGGTACCGGTGGCATCTTTGTCGAGATCTTGCATGAATTTTTCGCGAGAAAGCCCAATATTGGCAAAAGCATCTTCAATATGTTTGCCTCCTGCTTGAATGCGGGCACTCATGGCATTAAAACCACGCGCGGCACTCTCAGGAACAATCCCAGCAGAAATCATCGCCGTACCAAATGCTGCTGTTTCCCGCGCGGTGAGCTTAAACATGGTTGCCGCACCGGTAGCACGATTGGTAAAATCAGACACTTCACTGGCTTTTGCCGCCATGTGGTTAGAGAGATGATTGATGGCATCGCCTAGATCTTCAATGCCTGCTTGATTAAGCTTAAAGACATTGCGCAATTTGGCAAAGCGCTCCCCAATCTG
>NZ_JBHIPB010000101.1:0-827 GCF_042195825.1 Bartonella sp. AP40SXNS | reverse complement strand
ATCAATTGAAGAAGCCCAAGACGTGTGCCAGCCATGGTAAAGCGCAACACGCGCAGAGCAATATTAAAAGCCATCAGGGCAGCAATGGTTTTGATAATGGCACTTGTTAAAGTGGGATGGGCATTCGCCCACGCCATAAGCCCATTAGTAAAATTGCCAACAGTTTCCATGAGACTGTTGAGAGGAGGCAGAAGCACTTCACCAATGGTGATGCCCAGAGCCACAATACGGTTTTGCAAGAGTTCAAATTGCCGCATAGCACCGGTTGCTTGTTTGTCGGCTTCTTGCTCTACCGAGCCTTTAAAGACTTGTGGATCTTTCACATAATCTAAAGCTTGCCCTAACAATTCGGGGTTGCCCACCAATTTGGCAAAATCACCAGTAAAATCGCGCCCCGCAATGGCAATCAGCGAACGCATGCCCTGTTCGGATTTACCCAACACATTAAAAAAGCGCACCAAGGTGCCGGTGGCATCTTTGTCGAGATCTTGCATAAATTTTTCGCGAGAAAGCCCGATATTGGCAAAAGCATCTTCAATATGTTTGCCCCCTGCCTGAATGCGCGCACTCATGGCATTAAAACCACGCGCAGCACTCTCAGGAACAATCCCAGCAGAAATCATCGCTGTACCAAATGCCGCGGTTTCGCGGGCTGTCAACTTAAACATGGTTGCCGCACCGGTGGCACGATTGGTAAAATCAGACACTTCACTGGCTTTTGCCGCCATGTGGTTCGAGAGATGATTGATAGCATCGCCTAGATCTTCAATGCCTGCTTGATTAAGCTTAAAGACATTGCGCAATTTGGCAAAGCGCTCCCCAATCTG
>NZ_JBHIPB010000100.1:0-828 GCF_042195825.1 Bartonella sp. AP40SXNS | reverse complement strand
CGTCAATGGAATATATTGCGCATTCTCCTCACCAGATATCCGTACCAAACGACCATCGGACAAGTAATTCTGTATCAGATGCAAAATAATCTTACCCTGCCTTTTGCGATACAAACGTAAACCATCAAACAGACAAGCAAGCAGATTTAAACTGGATTGGCGTCGTTGTGCCTCCAAAATACCCGCTTGTGTCACTTCCCTTGTACCAATGAATTCGGGTGATAAACCCGTCACCTGATTAATTGCTTCCTTAGCTTCATTAAACAGCTGGAAAAAGCCCTCTGGAAACTGTGCTACAGGCTTTGGTTGTATCTTGCCTTCTGCAAGAGCGCCATCTTCAGCAACTAGCAACGCATCAGCCCGCGCCCAATCTTGCATAGCCTGCCTGATGTCCTTAAACGCCCCTTCCTCGACAATAAGCCCCCCTTTGGATTGGCTATTAAGGATATACATCACTTGACTAAAATATTTATTCGCCCATCGTTGTGGATCTTTTGTCGGACGGACAACCCCATAAAATTGCCGTTCTATCTTATCAAAATACCCTGTTATACACTCCCAACCCAATTGACCCGCTGGAACCAAAGGTTGATCAGGGGATTCAAGCAATTTTCTCCCTAAAAAAGCACGTTTTACGACCTTTTTATTGAAAGCTGCCCCTTGGATATCGGGCATCATGCACTGGAGCTGCTTAAATTCTTCCTCGCTATAATCACGAAGTTCTCCAGTGCTTAAATCGGGCGCTTTGTAATATCGCTCGCTTTCAAACCAACGGCATTCAACAAGCGTTCAAGGCATTGATTTATAATCATAATCTAGCGTTATTCA
>NZ_JBHIPB010000099.1:0-836 GCF_042195825.1 Bartonella sp. AP40SXNS | reverse complement strand
TATTTATGATCATGCGCATGTTTCTTATGATGCTACGGTTTTTAGTTATGCACGCGTTTATGGTCATGCCAAGGTTTGTGGCTCTGCTTGCATTTATAGCCATGCAAAAATTTATAATTATGCTGTTATTAATGGTCGTGCTAAAATTTATGGCAAGGTTTATGGAAATGCTTGTGTGAGTGGCTCTTGTGAGATTTATGGCTCTGTTTATGGCAATGCTAAAATCTCATATTGTGCAACAATCTGGGGGCGTGTTTATGGCAATGCAAAAATCAATAAAAAAAGCAAAGTAAGGTTGGTTCCAAAAAAATGTGAGGTTTATGAAAGGGATAATGTTGTCAATATAACTGATAAAACAGAATAAAGAACGGCGTGGGGGGCGTGCTTTCTTTATGGTGTATAAACGCATATAAAATGCATTGCTATAAACATATCATAAAAGAGAGAGTAAAATAAAAAAAAGCCGTGCCAAATGATATGACGCGGCTTTCAAATAGCGTTTCTTATTGATTAAAATGAATCATCCACAATGGAGTAATGAATGCATATATACAAAACGTATCATATTGCAAGCGCTCTATGAGAGATATGAAAACTTATCAAAAGGAATGTAAATGATGCGTTTGATTTTTACTCACTCATTTGAATTACAGAGCCTATAAACGCTTGTTATGGCTATCAAACGTATCAAACAAATCAAAATGCTCGGTAGCTTTAACAATCCAATCAAAAGCAAATGCATATTCAATAAATATCTGCAAAAAACGTTCTTTTTACATTTGGAAGCGTTGGTTTTTACAAAGCAGCTTTTCATAAGATAAATAAACAATTATGGT
>NZ_JBHIPB010000098.1:0-863 GCF_042195825.1 Bartonella sp. AP40SXNS | reverse complement strand
CGCCCCTACCCGGAGGACCAGAAAAGTTTGGAAATTTCCCCCATTTTTCGGGATTTTTCGGGATTTTAAGGATTTTTCACTCATCTCCAACCACTAACAGGCTTCAGCCAGCATATAAACGTAGCGGGGAAGTATCATGTCTGTAAAGATATTATACTAGCTACACCATCTACATACTCACAAATAGGCTACCATACAATACAATAAAAAAGATCGTAAATTAGAGAGTAGAAATATTATGCACGTTATGTCTATAGGTTGAGTTATCATAAATAATATAATAACTACAAATAACTAGTCTACCTACGCTATCGTATCCCCTATTGAATACCCCTAATGCCATATTTAATATATAACTTATTCTGTATATCAAACCTATGCTCACTATCATCCAATCCCAACCACCACCATCAAATCCAATGAAGCCAAGCCAGTGTCGGAAACCAATCCATAAAGAATACCCATACCACCAAACGCAGCCCACATCTAAAACCAGCCACCGCCCGCCTCAAGACCAGCCGCGAGGACCAAACACATCCCAAAACCACCAATATTCAGCAAATTTAAGTCAGAATTCAATATCTAAATTTAGAAACCACCAAAACAACGGGCTAGGAGGCCAGTTTCAACCCAACCCAGCTCAGGAAGGGCAATTTCCCCGAATTTCCCGGCCCACCCGGCCCTATTTTACACCAACCCCCAGTTTTCCGCCCCGGAGCCCAAAAATGGCAATTTTGGCCAAAAAATGAACGGGGTTTCTGCACCCATTTTTCCATTTTCGCAGAACGCCCCTACCCGGAGGACCAGAAAAGTTTGGAAATTTCCCCCATTTTTCGGGATTTTTCGGGATTTTAAGGATTTTT
>NZ_JBHIPB010000097.1:0-865 GCF_042195825.1 Bartonella sp. AP40SXNS | reverse complement strand
CCTGTAAAGATAAACAAACGCAAAGCCAGATATTTTATGTTTTGTGTTTTACAAAGCGTTTGATAAAAGGCAGTGACATCTTTCCAATCCATTGCTGGTCTATTTTGCGTTTTATGACGTTGTTTTCTTAAGAGCGCGCGTGCTTTTGTTGTTGCTTGTAAATCAACATCCAAACCCAAAGCCGCAGCATGTTTGAGACAAATATTAAGACGGTTTAGTGCTTTCTCTGCTGTTGTAGCTTTTGTATGCCAAATAGGAACAAGCGTGTTGCGTATCTCTGTTTGGGTAATTTCTGAAATGGACAGACAGCCTAATTTAGGGAGAATGTAAAGCCGCAAGGGAGAAAACCAGTTCCCATTCTTACCATCACCTTTTAATTTAGCTTTCCGACTTTCAAAAGTACCCAAAGCGATATCTTTTAAATAATGGAGATTGCTTCACACTTTTATTTATTGCGTTCTTTAATGGGGTCACGACCTTTACGTAAAACAGAATGCCATTGGTTTGCCAATTCACGCTCTTTTTTAAAGAAACATCTCTCAAAGAGCATCCAAGCCCATTTCGCAATGGCGATCATGAAGGGTATAACGATAAAACCATTGAGCACTTCCATCTTTACGTTTATGAAAAAGCAAGCCGACATCATCACACACTTTGCCAGCTCGTGGGTGTTGCGACAGCCCTTGGCACTTAAGACGATTCATAAGAGCCATTTTTAGTTCTTTCTTATACAGTTTTTACCCACACGCCAGCTTCGCTTGTGACGTGCAAGCGAATGGTTTTGATTGATTCAAGATAAACAGATTTGAAATGAGACAATCTTACGATATTCGGGATTCTCATTCAATATGAACAACGATTAATT
>NZ_JBHIPB010000096.1:0-883 GCF_042195825.1 Bartonella sp. AP40SXNS | reverse complement strand
CATTATTGTTTCCTTGATTTGCGCGCAATTCCCCCGTGGCGTGAATCACGCTTGTGTTTAAAAATGGTTGGTTGTTAAATTTTTATGTCTTGAGGAATTCTCGTGTTTCCGCGAATATTAGCTAATCCACGAATTTCGGCATTTCTAAAGATCTTGACTGCGTCATAAATGCGAGCACTATCATAAACTTTTGCATCTCCAAAAATCTCAACATTTCCATAATTAATATCATCCTCATACGTGAAATTGGAGCATGATATAATGACATCACCATAAACTTTAGCATTGTTATAAATGAGAGCAGGACCACAAATTATTGCGTTCCCATATACACGAGCATTGTCGTAAACATTGGCACTATTCTTTATTCGTGCATTCTCAAAAACTTTTGCATCACCATAAATGAGTGCGCTATTGTAAACTTCTGCATCACCGTAAACATGAGATTTGTCGCGAACAACAGCATCACCAAAAACATGTGCACTACCAGAAACTTCGGCATTACCAAAAACAACAGCACGACTGTAAACTTGTGCATCAGAATAAACTGAAGCATTTCCACTAATACAGGCGCCATCAAATATCTTGGCATTATGAAAAATGGTAGCGCTTTCAAGCACCTTGGCATCATCATAGACCCAGCAATTGCCATCATGACCTAAGTTATATTCCTTTTCAATAAAGCCACCAAGATCTCCTTTTTTGACATCATCAAAATCCCTTAAAGCACGAATACGGTGAAGAGTTTTTCTATCAAACTCAATTGTTTCATCAGTCAGTTCGTATTTCTTTTCCATGGTTTAAGCCGCCCTTATCTTAAAACAGTGTCATTTCCAGATACTTTTGTATTTCCGGTTACTTTGGCATTCTCGCAAACTAGTGC
>NZ_JBHIPB010000095.1:0-896 GCF_042195825.1 Bartonella sp. AP40SXNS | reverse complement strand
TAGACACGGCGCTGTTCTAGATAGTCAGTACGACGATAGGAGCGCTCTACTTGTCCTCCTACTGTATGACTTAGAATAGTTTCAGCGACCTCATAGGGGGCATCGGTTGTTTCTGCTAGCCAATCGCGTAAACTAGAGCGAAAACCATGCGGGCAGGCTTCAAGTTTATTGTCTCTCATATATTGAGCCATACACTTCTCAGCGAGGGGACCGCGACCTTTAGCAGAAAAAAAGAAATCATTACGAGAAAGCAATCGTGCTTGTTTTAAAATGTCTAATGCTTCAGTTGATAAAGGCACGCGAAACTCTGTTGTGGCATCACGCTTGCCTTTCATATTTTCAGCAGGTATGGTCCATATATCCCCATCAATTTGATCTTTATGAATATGACGTAAAGGATTGGTACGAACACCTGTCAGAATAAGCAAACGCAAAGCCAGTTGTGTTATGGTTGATGCTTCACAGAGTGTTTTATAAAAAGCCGGAACCTCTCTCCAATCCATGGCTGGTCTATTAGTGACCTTATGGCGTTGTTTTCCTAAGAGAGCTTTTGCTTTTTCTACAGCTTGTAAATCAACATCTACACCTAATGCAGCCGCATGTTTGAGACAAAGATTAAGACGTATCAATGCTGTTCGAGCAATTACAGCCTTTGTATGCCAAATGGGAGAAAGGGTATTGCGTATCTCTGTTTGCGTAATCTCTGAAACGGGTAAACAGCCTAATTTAGGGAGAATATGAAGGCGTAAAGGTGTAAACCATTTACCATTTTTACCATCACCTTTTAATTCAGCTTTACGAGTTTCAAAAGTATCTAGTGCAATATCTTTTAAGTAATGGAGATTGCTTATTGCCTCACGCTTTTGTTTTTCACGTTCTTTAATAGGGTCACGCCC
>NZ_JBHIPB010000094.1:0-914 GCF_042195825.1 Bartonella sp. AP40SXNS | reverse complement strand
AGCGTTGTGGCTATAATTTTTACCTTGCGTGGAATCTTTTCCCCTATAGTATCATCACGATATCGGGGGCTTTT
The DNA here is from genome assembly GCF_042195825.1 of Bartonella sp. AP40SXNS. NCBI lineage: Bacteria > Pseudomonadati > Pseudomonadota > Alphaproteobacteria > Hyphomicrobiales > Bartonellaceae > Bartonella > Bartonella sp. AP40SXNS. Next base: position 840 of record NZ_JBHIPB010000094.1, on the reverse strand, counting down.
GCAAGTAGGGCACTCAGTGGCATCCTTTAGGTCATCCCCCCGGAACAATTTGCAACCCTTCTCACACATGTGGATGACCTCACACTCCAATGTCATCTTGGACAATAGCTTTGCAGCTTCGTCTCTTGACGTGGGCATGGAGTTCGGCTTTGGCAACAACGACTGGATGCCTCTAAAAATGGAGTCCATGGCCACATTGGATACACTATAGGTGCTTTGCAAGTTCAGGAACAACAGAGTGGTTGACAATCTGCACACATTAACATGCACCTCACCTGTTAATAACCCTCCAAACATTAATGTTACGGCCAGCCTATTTGAAGAATCATGCAAATTGTGTACATATATACCTTGAGCAATGGGCACCTTCATATAGAGGAGCACGTGCCGCAGCCTCAAAAGCAGGGAGGTGGTCATCAAGTCTCTCGGTCTCGTCTTGTCCGTGACTTCCATCATTAGGTCCATCAGTATGGCCCAACGATGGCCCATAATAAGCCTCCATCAACTGTGCAAATGCATCCTCTCCAAGCACTGGATCAGGTTCTGCATGCTCCTCTTCATGTTCATCATGGATGTCATTCTCTTGGCCCATCGTAGAACTTGCATTGTTAGGCCTGTGACCATATGCATCCCTAACACTGGCTGGAAGTACTGACCAATGAGGGCGATGTGGATGTCCCTGAAGTACACCATCACCCAAAAAGGAAAAACCATTCAAAAGTTGTGGCCAGTGCCATAGAATACTTACCGCCCCCAAGGGTTGTAGACAACCATTTACGAGCTCCTAATGGTCGTAAACCATCTATTATGACCTCCAGGAGGTGGTAAAATAGGGTTTAC
>NZ_JBHIPB010000093.1:0-930 GCF_042195825.1 Bartonella sp. AP40SXNS | reverse complement strand
ATTTCCCCTGAGGCTCTATCGACTGCTGCTTTTGTCTCTTCTGCCATGCGCTTCGCTGCATCAGAAGTATTCTTGGCTTCTTCTGCTAAGCCATTGGCTGTATCCGCTGTCTCTTTCGCAAGGCTAGCCGTTGTCGTCGCTGCTTTAGCTTCTTCCTTCGCTTCATGAGACGTCGTAAGCGCTGTTGTCGCTGTTTGAACTGTTTTCGTCACTTCGCTAAGCGCTTGTTCCGAAACCCTCTTCGATTCTTCTGCAACCTGTTGCGCACCATTCGCACGCGACATGGCTTTTTCTGCTTCTTGACGTGCATTAACAACCTGCTCTAACGGCGCAAAGGTTTCATACGAATACAAAGATGCCGTCCCTAAAAGCTTCGGAACAACAACGCTGTCTTGAGAAGTCCCTTCTCTGATTTCCTCTTTCGTTGCAACAGGTATCAAATATTCATGTTCATGATCGGGTATCTTCATCTGTTTTATTCCTTCATTCAGAGCACTTCGTCTAATGAACACTCTTTCAAATCTTCAAACTCTTCTCTTAAGGTCTCTAAGCGCTTCTCTAAATCTTTCAGTGAACCATCAAGCTCTGTTTTCAAAGCGGCTTTCAGTAAATCAAAAACGCCAGTAAGCGGCGCATGTACAAAACCTCCCCCAGAATACAAAACGACCCGTACTTGAGACGGGTCGCTAATCTCTGATATCGCAAACGGTTTTAATGACATTTCAACTCCTCATGTCTTGATCCCATAAATTACACTCACATTAACGGGGCGCGTTTCAACACCACCAACCCTCTCTGCCATGAGATGATGTTCATGATGCTCTCTGTCATTCAGACCGTCTGTTATAGGCGTTGAATAATATAAAAAATTAGCAAAGGGGCTCCTGATAAACCAAGGTAAACGCGGCGGCTTGTCTTTTTCTGTAAACC
>NZ_JBHIPB010000092.1:0-956 GCF_042195825.1 Bartonella sp. AP40SXNS | reverse complement strand
TTTGCAGCTTCTATTCGATCTTCATTTCTTAAATTCAATGTCTGTTTAATAGAACGAAAAGAAAAAATTGCGGATAATAAAGCACCAACCGAAGAAAGTGCAGAAAATAATACAGAAAACGCTGAAAATAATACAGGATGCTGTTCTATCCAATTTAAAACTGCTTGCATATTTTACACACCGTTCTTTCTTTCATTTTCGGAAAAAAACAACCTAATAAAACACATTGTGTATGGAGAGGCGCAGTGAATAACACGATTCTTTGTTTTGATCTAGGTACCAAAACGGGGTGGGCGATACGTGGTGCAAGTGGTGACATGTTCAGTGGTACCGTGAATTTTCAATCGCGCCGTTTTGAAGGCGGTGGAATGCGTTACTTGCGTTTTAAACAATGGCTATCAGAAATAAAGCAGACAGCAGGTCAAATTGACGTGGTGTATTTTGAAGAGGTGAGGCGTCATAAAGGTACAGATGCAGCGCATGTTTACGGTGGTTTGTTAGCAACGTTAACGGCGTGGTGTGAACAGCATCAGATACCGTATGAGGGGATACCAGTAAGTACGATTAAGAAAGCGACGACAGGCAAGGGGAATGCGTCGAAAGAAGAGATGATTAAGGCGGTGCGTGCAAAAGGGCACAATCCGAAAGATGACAACGAAGCAGATGCTTTAGCAATTTTATATTTAGTTAAAGAAAGGGAATTGGGGTATGTCCAGTAAATTACCATGGACGAGGCTTTTTGCAGACAAGTGGGCAATAGTTGTTGATTATTTGCCTGCTGTAGAGGGCAATATCTATATGCGATTACGGTTACGTATGTTGCATACTGGTGAACCTCTTTTTTATAATATTAAAGTTTTATCTCATTACACTGGTTATTCAGTGAAGAAGTTTGAAGCGGCACTGAATGTTTTGCTTGAAGAAGGATATCTCATTCGTTTAGCAGATGGTCGCTT
>NZ_JBHIPB010000091.1:0-958 GCF_042195825.1 Bartonella sp. AP40SXNS | reverse complement strand
GTTTATCAGCATCTTCAGTTTCATCAGGCGTTTGATGTTGATAATCTTGATGTTGATTTAGGAAAATTTCATCAATGATTCAGAATACTCATTCATCATTTTACATATTGAATAAAAAACTGAATATTATAAATTTCTTTCATTTCAAACCTGTTTATATTTAATCAATTAACCCGTTGTCCATCACAAACGAAGCTGGCATGTAAAGAAGGACTTTTGAAAAAAGGTGAATTGCTTCTTATGAACATTCTAGGGTGCTAAAATCTGCGCAAATATTGAATGCTGAAAAAAGAATGATGATATCCGCGCATGACCGCAATAAAAATAATATCCTATATCTTATCGAAATTTTTCTGCCACCTATCATTTACAAAACAACAACAGTAACAATACGATAAAGCATACTTTACTTTTATTATAATTTGACCTCAAACTCCCTCTGTTTGTTCTAAAACAAGTATTTATCCAAAACTCTTAAGTAAATATCCTAAAAAAGGGAACAAATAGCGTATAAATGATATAAACGTGAATAAAGTTCTAAAACAAAATTCAAAACAATGCATAAAACTCATCAAGACTAAACTTATGATCTATAAAAATTAATAAAGAAATGGACAAAAACAATCATCAATATCGTCTCTTTTGAAAGCTTATGCCACAAGCATTTAGCGTTTAATCTTCTCACATTCACAATGAAATCTGTCCTCATATCTTAACATCAAAAATTTTAGAAAAATTCCTCATCGCATAAAAGAAAGCATCTATTGTAATCTTTTATATCAAAAAAATAACCATATTGATGAAGCAAAATAAATTTCAATACATTAAAAGGCAGAAAATCTTCTGCCTTTTAACTAAAAATACATATTGCACCTTTTCAAAAAAGATGGCGCAATCCAGCAGAGAAACTCGTTCCAGAAAAACCAATTTTCTTAAATCTATGCTGATAAGTGACATC
>NZ_JBHIPB010000090.1:0-969 GCF_042195825.1 Bartonella sp. AP40SXNS | reverse complement strand
AAAATTATATCTACATACAAGGTCATATGTTAGACCCCATTAGTACAGTGATTGGTTACAATTGGCCTACGGCTTATAAGGCACCTTTAAATCTAGATTTTTCACTTTTGGAGAAAGGTATAAAAAATCCTTTTTATATGACGATATTTGCAGCAAACAGTTTATTTACTATAGCAACTAATCCTCTCAGAGAGATGGGGAGAGCGGTCTTGGGCCTTAACCCGAGCCCCCATAATTGTTATGCTGATGCGAGTGATGCGTGTAGATGGAATTACGGTTCATTTGATTTTAAAAAACTTTATTCAACGAGAACAGGGAACAAAAAATGAAAATGTTGTTTAATTTATTAAGCCTGCTCATTTTGTTAACGGTTACTGGATGTGACATTGAAAACATTGACAAACCTGCTCCAGGGTACGTGAGTATGTGGGAGAAATCAGGTGCGGATTCTACTGAGGTAGGAAAAGCCTTATTAGAATGTGGAATGCCGAGTCTTATCGATCCTGATTCAGAAAATAGAAAGCAGAGCATCAATGCAAAAGCAACAACTTATACATGTATGATTCAAGCAGGATTCCGTTATAAAGGGGGAGGGAGTCCGTGTTATACTTTTAAAGAGGAAAACCTCCCCATTTGTCAGCCTGGTGCTGTCATCCCGAAGAGAAGTGTCGAAAAGCGCTTAAACAGCCCGTTTTGTAGAAGGTATAAAAACGCGGATGAATGCCAGCCTTAAGTGATGATCAACAATCTGCCATCCTTGCCTTCACTTGGAATGGCGCGATTGTTTCCTCACGCACATTATTTAACGGATGAAGAACAACAGAATTTACAAAAAGGTTCTGATGGCAAGGTTCATTTTTTCCTCAATGGTATTCTTACAGCACCAGATGAAGCAGCCCATAATGCGGTTCAGTTGGCTGATAACAAGAATGATCCACACTATTTTCTGATGTTCCCTCATAGCGATTC
>NZ_JBHIPB010000089.1:0-985 GCF_042195825.1 Bartonella sp. AP40SXNS | reverse complement strand
TATGGACCCGCCTTTAATGCTTTAGTTGCATCCGGTCTGTTAGGTTATGTGAGTGATGGCAAACAAACCACTATTGGCTTTGATGGGAATAGATATGACTTTGTAAGCAGAATTATTGGTGGCAATGGCTATACCTACGGGACACTCCCTGCTGGTAGTAACATGTGGAAAGAATGGTGGAGAGTGGTCATGAATCCCATAAGTTCCCATACTTGTCTTGGAGATGCAGGTTATAAATGTAGATATGATTATGGTTCATCTCATCGTGAACAATTTCCTTTAAGTAAATCATGGAGTAAAAAATGAAACACATCGTAAAATTATTAAGTGCTGTAACTTTGTTAAGTATAGCTGGATGTCAGTTTAATAAACCTCCTTCAGGATATTTGACTGCTTGGGAGAAACTGGGAGCAGATTTTACTGAGGTAGGAAAAGGCTTGTTAGAATGTGGTATGCCAACCCCTTATGATAAGGATCCAGAAAGCAGCAAGCTCAGTAATAATGCAATAGCAACAATTCATGCTTGTATGGTTCAATCAGGATTCCGCTATAAAGATGAAAGGGGGGGGGGATGGTGTGTAAACCATAAAGCCGAAAACTTGCCCATTTGTCGTCCAGGCGCTGTTGTTCCACAGCGCAGTGTCAAGAAGCGCTTAAACAGCCCTTTTTGTAAAAAATATAAAAATGCACCTGAATGCAAACCTTAAGTGTTTCTATTGGTGATGATCAACAATCTGCCATCCTTGCCTTTGCTTGGAACGGCGGGATTGTTTTCTCAACCAATCATCTCAATATTGTTCACCGTTGTTTTAAGCAGCGGTGACAGGAAATATCAACAGGCTTATGAGCTTTTTTATTGTAAATAAATCCATTGAAAGAGGGGAATAATGAAGAAAATCTTAAAACTATTGAGTTGTATAGCTCTGTTAAGTATCACTGGATGTGTTAACTCAATTCCCTCACTTTCTCCAGCATTATGGAGAAA
>NZ_JBHIPB010000088.1:0-1007 GCF_042195825.1 Bartonella sp. AP40SXNS | reverse complement strand
ATTATGCTATTCAGGATGTTCGGAAAGAAGCAAGACAAGCTGCTGCTATTGGCCTAGCGGTGTCCAACTTACGTTACAATGATGCACCAGGAAAGTTAAGTGTTGCATTTGGTAGTGGTATATGGCTCAATCAGTCCGCATTTGCTCTTGGTGCTGGTTATACATCTGAAGATGGAAATATCCGCTCTAGTCTATCTGTGACAAATGCCGGAGGGCACTGGGGTGTCGGTGTAGGATTAAGCTTAACTCTAAATTAATAAAATTCACTACGATTATTTTCAAAAACGCTCCTGTCTATACGAGACAGGGGCGAAAAGAGTTACACGATTAAAAGAACGGCTCTCACAAATAACAAAGTCAGCATTAATATTGAAAATAAAAAAAGAGAAAATGTATGAAGAGTGGTGTGTTTTACGCAAATTTGACAGAATTCGTGGAGGGGGGTAGTTGGTTGTTACATGACAGTAAGCAGCGGATAAGACAGTTTTTGATGATGCAAAAAAATGTAGATAAATACTTTTCTGAATCCAAGGATAATGCGATGAATAATGGTGTTAACGAATCGTAATCCTCCACCGATATGAAATTTGAAATGTTTAGTTATGCCATTGAAGATGTTCGGAAAGAGGCAAGACAAGCAGCGACTGTTGGTTTGGCAGTGGCAGGTTTGCGTTATAACGATACACTAGGAAAGTTAATTGTTTCATTTGATGGCGGCGCATGGCGTGGACAATCCGCATTTGCTCTTGGTACTAGGTTATATATCAGAGGATGGCTTCATTTGCTCTAATATATCCGCAACAAGTTCTGCGGAGATTAGAGAAGAGGTGTTGGCTTAAGATTAAAGCTGCGTTGATGATAGCAAGGGATTCTTTTAACGACATTTATTCTTATTTTATTAAAATGAGTGTGAATATTTTTTTACAGATTCACAGTATTTATCTAGAGATAAGCATAATATTTGATGACACTATAAATTTTGAGGTTTTATAGAAGGTTTTTCTATA
>NZ_JBHIPB010000087.1:0-1015 GCF_042195825.1 Bartonella sp. AP40SXNS | reverse complement strand
ATAAACAAAAATACAATAAAGTCAATAGTTTGTTTGTAATTATTTTATATGAATCCACTCAAGAATCCACACTTTTATACGTGATTCATTTGACTATTTTTTATATAAGATTGCCATGCATGAATAGATCCAAAAAAGCTAATCATAAAGAAGTTTAAGAAGAAAAAACAACTTCAAAATGTCCTTCAAGCGTTTTAACTTCTTTCGGATTAACAATAATCTTTATATCGTTTCCCAATTTTGCCAAACACTCAAGCATTTTCATTTCACTAATTCCTCGAAATTCTCCACTTAAGAGTTTAGACAGTTTTGGTTGAGTCATTTTCAAAAGTTGACTAGCCTGTTTTTGTGTTAAGTTCTTTTCTTTCAGAATTTGACTAATCTTATGAGCAAGTTGCGCTTTGATAAGCATCTCTCTGGAATCTGAAAAGCCAAGATCCGCATAAACATTGGAACTACCGTGAAAAACATTGATCATTTTAATTCCCTTCTAATTGTTCTACTAACTTGAGACGTTCTTTAATCAGATTAATGTCTGGTTTTGGTGTTGCAATGCCACGGGTCGATTTTTTCTGAAAACAATGCAACACATAAAGAGATTTTTTATATTGTATCGTATAAACAGCGCGATAAGTTCCTTGAATATCGCGTTCAATAATTTCTAGAACATTGGCAGATCCAAACCCCTTGAGAACCTTAACATTTTCTCCTCTATCTCCTATCTGAGCAAGATAAAGAGCATAACCAATCCTTTGTTGAATAAGATCAGGAAGACTTTTTATATCTTTGAGTGAAGAACCAAGCCATATGATACGTTTTATTTTACTCATGATTATTAATATACCCATATGGGTATATTTTCAAGTGGTTATTCTAATTTTGTGATTTTTTAATAACTATTATTAATAAAATTGACTTGATAAAAATGGTAACAAAAAACCATAATTGTTTATTTATCTTATGAAAAGCTGCTTTGTAAAAACCAACGCTTCCAAATGTAAAAAGAACGTTTTTT
>NZ_JBHIPB010000086.1:0-1022 GCF_042195825.1 Bartonella sp. AP40SXNS | reverse complement strand
CCACCTTCACGCATGTTGGTAAGCGCTGAGACATCGAAGGTCATATCGCCTGACACGGCTTCTAAAAGACCCGAGCTGTTGATCACATGACCAGCCCGCTCTCCACTTAAGCCACGGATGATGAGATTGTCTTCAGCAATGACATCGGCAAACTTATTGATAAAATCCCCATCTAAGGAGAAAATGGCAGATTTCTTGGCATAAATCAGCCCACTATTACTCAGATCAGCGCTCACATTGAGCGCAACCCCATCACCACTTGAACCAATACTGCCGGCATTGTCCAAAACATCTGCGGTTAAGACAAAAGCACCACCACTTTTGAGAACACCGTCTTCACCATTTAAAACCAGAGCAACTTGCCCCAATGACGGATCATGGCTTTCTGCCACAAGCGTAAAACTGTTACTGGCTAAAAGCTGACCGGAATTGGCTAAAGACCCAAGCTTCGCATCAACAACACCGCCCACCATAATACCGGAATTGCTTAAAACATCATGACTGTTGAGAGTAAGTACCCCGCCTTGCGCTTCCACAAGCCCAGCTTGGGTGAGTGTGCCTGCCTTCAGCGTTACATCATAGGCGCCAACCTCACTTGTCTCGCCCATTGTCAATATGCCATCACTGGAAAGCTCTATCCGCTTTTTAGAGACAATGCGCCCCGTTTGGCTGAGATTTGTTTGCGCATGCAAAGCAATGGTATCATTGCTTTCTATTGTGCCACTATTGCTTAAATCACCGTGGCTGGTCAGTTGAAGGTCACCACGCTCAATCTCTATGTGCCCTGCTTGGATCACACTATCAGCAACAATATTGACTGCCCCTTGCGTAGAAATAAGACCATCAACATTCTCAAAACTGCCCACATCAATGCGCAAACCATCCCGGGCTAAAACATGCGCACCTTCATCATGTGTAGCGTTTTGTTGGTCTGAATTTGTCGCTTCAGCGCTTTTATTGACAAAAGACGTTGCAACAATCTTCATCTCACCGGCTAAAGCACTGAGAAGACCAGCCTCATT
>NZ_JBHIPB010000085.1:0-1026 GCF_042195825.1 Bartonella sp. AP40SXNS | reverse complement strand
TTTGTAGTCTTCATATTTGCTCGTAGGCAATCCTTTTGTAGTTTTATTGAGTATGTTGTAAATGTTTGATGCGGTGACTTTACCCAAGCGTGCTTGGAACCATTCTGCTGTTCTTTGTTTCATCTCACACCGCCGTTCTTTGTTCTTGTGGTCCATATTCGATATCTTGGACGTGAATATATTCGGCATCTTGTATAGGCGCCTCTATTTGCTTTTGTTGTAGGAAAGATTGTTCTTTTTCATGCTGTCTCTTTTGCAAAATATCCAAAATCCTTTGTGCTATTTCATCAGGAAGATCTTCAAGCCTGTCGACTTGTGCATAATCAAGCACTTTTTCTTCTTCTGTTTGAGTGATGTTTATTAATTGTTTGATTTGCATAAGCACATCATAAGAAACTAACTTCATTTGTACGTTATGGTTTGTTTCATTGATACGTTTTGCTTCATCTTCTTCATAAATACCGGAAAGCCCGAAAGCATAGCGAGCACACTGTATAGTAGCTTTATGGCGCAACATACGTGCGGGGTATTTTTTCCAAGGGTCACTGTGGCCTTGTTCGCATTCTTTGAGATATTCGGTGACTTCGATAGGGTCTTTAATGCCTTTGAGACGAATAGCACATTTGATAGCAATGAGATTCCCGTCTTTATTGAGTTGATCTTGAAAGGTCATGCCATCAAAGTCAGGATTTGATTTGATGATCTTTATCCAACCGTCAATAGAAACAACGGGTATGATGCCGCCGCCTTTTTTAGGGAGAGCATAGATTTCTTTTGTTAAAGGGTTAAGTCCATAAGTATTGGCAACAAAAAGAAAAACGGCAAATTCTGCATCAGAGATGGCATTAGCATTTTTATCTCCAATACAAGTTTTTATGATTGTGGTTCGAAATTCTTCAGCAGAAAATCCATATTTTCCTGCCATTTCTTTTAAAAAAGTAGAATTTGTCATTATTGTTTCCTTGATTTGCGCGCAATTCCCCCGTGGCGTGAATCACGCTTGTGTTTAAAAATGGTTGGTTGTTA
>NZ_JBHIPB010000084.1:0-1045 GCF_042195825.1 Bartonella sp. AP40SXNS | reverse complement strand
ATAGGATTTCGACTCGTTAACACCATCATTGACAAGACCACTAATTTTCTCATCCGTATACTTATTGGCATCTTCAAGAACTATCTTCATCTGCTCTTCAGTATAATCATGTAACTGACCACCATTAACAGCTTGCTGAGAACCTGTTTCAATCTTCCCTGCCGCTACATTGTCTATCATAACAGGTTCGCTGTCATTACCTCCTACTAACGTAATGCTATTGGTCTTTTTACCATCACTATCTTTATCATAGTTAACAACGCCATCTGTTACCGCTACTTCAATATTTTTCACATGTTGATCTATCGTATCTACTTTGTCTTCAACATCTTTTACTCTCTCATTCGTGCTCCAAAGCTGACCACCATTAACAACTTCTTGCGAGCCTTCTTCTATCTTACCATCCAATACATGCGTAATCTTACTCGACTTACCATCATGCTTCGCATCATACGCGCCTTCTTCTTCATTCCAATTCAAACCATTGCTCGCCACATTCTTCTCAACATCATGAATACGGTCGTTGATACTCGTCATACCATCACTGACACCATCAAAGGCTCCTGCTACATCATGATAGATCTTCTTTGCTGACGAACTACCATCAGAATTGAATTGCGCAACCTTGAATTCCGGAGCCCTCCATTCGCCACCTTCATAGCTAGCTCCTCCGCCTAAATACATCGCTAGCGTCTGATGCAAGGAATAAAGCTGAGAACCATTCACGGCTTCCGTCGAACCTTCAGAAAGTGTGCCCGCTTTCACGCCAGAGAGACTACGTGTATCACCATTCATGTTTGCAATTGTGATTGCACTACCCTCTTTTTCTCCACCTATCTTGATTACCTTCGTAGCATCATCCTGCTTAACAAGACTATCTCCTACAACTTTATTAATCTCATTCTGAAGCTCTTTATGAATATTCGTGAATGAATCACCAACACCAGCAAAGGCTGACGCAACATCATCATAGCTATGCTCTTCAACGGCACTGCCATCTTCTTTGACGATCTTAACTTTGAAGCTTGGAGCACTCCATTGACCT
>NZ_JBHIPB010000083.1:0-1049 GCF_042195825.1 Bartonella sp. AP40SXNS | reverse complement strand
TCAATTTTTTATCACCTTGGAACATAGATATATGCTAAACGCCTCATTTTCATTTATACATTACCTAAGTGTTTTCAGCACGATATCTTGGCTTTGATAAAATATTTGTGTCTCTCTTGATTGTTCAGAGAGTACTGAATCTTCTACATCGGCTTTTGTTTTCATGAAAAAAGTCAATGTTGTAAAGAGTTTTATTAGTTCAATCTTATTTGGGGGATTTTTTTGTTGGCAGAGTTTATAATTTTTTTATACAATAGGCGTTTTTGTACATCGATAAGAGTCTCTTCATTGTTGCTTAAATTTCTGACCATTTGTAACTTTGTGTATTCATTTTGGAGCATGGATGACATGCTCTTAATGCGTGTTTGCAACTCGAAAACTTCTCTCAAATTTGTTGTTTTATCTATATCATTTAAGAAATCAGCAATTTGTGTAAAGCGCTTCTCTGCGTCTTGGAAAGCCTGCAAACTTACGGCTTTCTCGATAATTCCATTATAGTTAAGACGTGTATTAATTATATTGTATATTTTCTTCTGCGGCAATGACGAGAAGATGGCCCTCATATCTTCGCCCTTAACCGCAGTTATTAAGGGTTCTATATAACTATGCGTTCGGATTATTTTTACATTCCTTCTGTAGTTTTCGTGGGGGGGTTGGTAGAGCAGATCTTGCAAAAAATGGCCATTGTTTCTGTCTAATAATGCTCTTTTTTGTAAGATGTTCATTTGCTCTTTTACACTTTCTGTTATAGACTGATGGATTTTTTTCGCGTTTTCGATCTGGTTTTCGTTTGTTGTAATTTGTTGTTTTAACAACTCAATAATTTTCAGATATTCTTCTTTTGAAAAAGGCAAAAGAGTTTGGGCAGTTGAACCCTTATTCTCAGAACCCCAACTAAAATTAGATGTTAGAGTTAAATTTATCATCCCCAAAAGGGTAATCATTCCTGTTATAATAAATCGCTTTTTCATCTGTCTCCTCGCTTGATTTCGGCAGGGATTGTTTTATTAATAGGCACGCGGTTCCTATCATTGGGCTGTTTTAGCTTT
>NZ_JBHIPB010000082.1:0-1094 GCF_042195825.1 Bartonella sp. AP40SXNS | reverse complement strand
TCAGCGCTTTTATTGACAAAAGACGTTGCAACAATCTTCATCTCACCGGCTAAAGCACTGAGAAGACCAGCCTCATTATTTATATGACCAGCACGTGTCTCTTTCAGCCCACCAATGCTGAGAGCCTCTTCTGCAATCATTCTGCCCTGTGTGTTGGTCAGATTACCATCACTGAATAGATCCATAGATTTTTTGGCGTAAATCAGCCCACTATTGCTGACATTTCCTGCCACATTGAGCGCAACATTCTCACCACTAGAGCCAAGCGCACCGGCATTGTCTAATTGCCCTGCGGTCACAACAAAAACACCACCACTTTGAAGGACACCTTCGGATGTATTCTTCAGAAAGGCTTGTTGCGGATCGGCGCCTTCTTGTGTGCTTACCATCAAATGCAAATCATCGGTTGCAATAAACGTCCCTTGATTGGTAAATGCACCAATATGAGCATCGACACTCTCACCGCGCATTGTGCCGCTATTTGCGACCCCATCACGCACTTGAAGGGTTAATGCTCCTTCTTGGGCTTCCACAGTCCCTGCTTGGGTTAAAGCATCAGCACTTAAAACCACATCATAACTTAAAATCGTGCTCTCTTGAGAGGTTGTGAACATGCCCCCCGCTGTCAAGGCAACCTGCTGCATACTGATAATATCACCCGTGTGATTGAGGGCACCATGGGCATCCAGCGTTATCTTCCCATTAGACCAGACAGTGCCTTCTTGGATCAGGGCACCGTGATGCGCATAAAGGTCAATTTTTTGCTCTGCCACTAAGCGCGCACGTGATGTAAGCTCTGTTGCTTCCACCAAAAGAGAACCGCCGGCGCTATAATGTCCAGCGCCTACAGTGAGCGCATCATCGGCGCTCAAGACAATATTCCCCTTGGCACCAATATGGTTGTTTAAAGCGCTGATTTGATTGGTTTCAATGGTTAGATCGCCAAGGGAAGAAACCCCTGTTTGATCATTGTCTTGCATGCGGCTTAGATCAATTGTTGCTGCTTGGATCTCTAAAAGATCACCGGCGGCTATCCGCCCATTCCCCGCCTCAAGCTTTGCTGCCTGTAAATGCAAAGAACCCGTCGCTGACTG
>NZ_JBHIPB010000081.1:0-1182 GCF_042195825.1 Bartonella sp. AP40SXNS | reverse complement strand
ATATCCACTAAACCAGCATGAAATAAGGCATTTGGCAAAAGAAGATAAGTTGGAACCTGTGGAACAACAGCTCTAATACCTAGCTCAGGCGGAACATCAAGCGGTATAGAGAGATTAGACGAAGGTTCCAAAGCATCAGAGGACTTAGAAGGCTTTAGTTCAACAGACGCAGAAGGAAGAACAACAGAATCTGTAGAAGAAGGAGAGTCAGACATAAACGACGTAGAAAGTGGATCGGGGGGAGAAGATGGAGGATCAACAGGATCAGGGGATGTAGAAGAAGGAGAGTCAGACATAAACGACGTAGAAAGTGGATCGGGGGGAGAAGATGGAGGATCAACAGGATCAGGGGATGTAGAAGAAGGAGAGTCAGACATAAACGACGTAGAAAGTGGATCGGGGGGAGAAGATGGAGGATCAACAAGAGCAGAGGACGTAGAAGAAGGAGAGTCAGATATCAACGACGTAGAAAATGGATTGGGGGGCGGAGGATCAACAAGAGCAGAGGACGTAGAAGAAGGAGCATCAGATATCAACGACGTAGAAAGTGAATCAGGGGGAGAAGATGAAGGATCAATAGGATCAGGGGATGTAGAAGAAGGAGAGTCAGACATAAACGACGTAGAAAGTGGATCAAGGGGAGAAAATGGAGGATCAACAGGATCAGGGGATGTAGAAGGAGGAGAGTCAGATGTCAACGACGTAGAAAGTGGATTGGGGGGCAGAGGATCAACAGGACCAGAGGACGTAGAAGAAGGAGAGTCAGATGTCAACGACGTAGAAAGTGGATCGGGGGGAGAAGGTGGAGGATCAACAAGAGCAGAGAACGTAGAAGAAGGAGAGTCAGATATCAACGACGTAGAAAGTGGATCGGGAGGAGAAGATGAAGGATCAACAGGATCAGGGGATGTAGAAGAAGGAGAGTCAGACATAAACGACGTAGAAAGTGGATCGGGGGGAGAAGATGGAGGATCAACAGGATCAGGGGATGTAGAAGAAGGAGCATCAGACATAAACGACGTAGAAAGTAGATCAGGGCGTGGAGAATCGACAGGAGCAGAGGACGTAGAAGAAGGAGGGTCAGACACAAACGAAGTAGAAAGTGGATCAGGGCGTGGAGAATCGACAGGAGCAGAGGACGTAGAAGAAGGAGGGTCAGACACAAACGAAGTAGAAAGTGGA
>NZ_JBHIPB010000080.1:0-1189 GCF_042195825.1 Bartonella sp. AP40SXNS | reverse complement strand
AATGGCGAAGAGCAAGTTTGAACGAACAAAACCGCATGTTAATATTGGTACGATTGGTCACGTTGATCATGGGAAGACCTCGTTGACAGCAGCGATTACGAAATATTTTGGTGAATTTAAAGCTTATGACCAAATTGACGCTGCGCCAGAGGAACGTGCACGTGGAATTACTATTTCTACAGCACATGTTGAGTATGAAACGGAAAATCGTCACTATGCGCACGTTGATTGTCCAGGACACGCTGATTATGTGAAAAACATGATCACAGGGGCAGCACAGATGGATGGTGCTATTTTGGTTGTTTCAGCAGCGGATGGCCCAATGCCTCAGACACGTGAGCATATTTTGCTTGCACGTCAGGTTGGTGTCCCAGCAATTGTTGTTTTTCTTAATAAAGTTGATCAGGTTGATGATGCAGAACTTTTAGAGCTTGTAGAGCTTGAGGTTCGGGAACTTTTATCCAAATATGATTTCCCAGGCGATGATATACCAATTGTTAAGGGTTCTGCGTTGGCAGCTCTTGAGGATAAGGATAAAAGCATTGGTGAAGATGCTGTTCGTCTTTTAATGAGTGAAGTTGATAATTATATTCCAACCCCTGAGCGTCCTGTTGATCAACCATTTTTGATGCCGATAGAGGATGTGTTTTCGATTTCGGGTCGTGGAACCGTTGTTACGGGTCGTGTTGAGCGTGGTGTTATCAAAGTTGGAGAGGAAATCGAGATTATCGGTATTCGTCCAACTTCTAAGACGACGGTTACAGGCGTTGAAATGTTCCGCAAGCTTTTGGATCAAGGTCAAGCGGGTGATAATATAGGAGCTCTGCTACGTGGTGTTGACCGTGAAGGGATTGAGCGTGGTCAAGTATTGGCGAAGCCAGGATCCGTTACACCTCATACACGGTTTAAAGCAGAAGCTTACATTTTGACAAAAGATGAAGGTGGACGTCATACGCCATTTTTCACAAATTATCGTCCACAGTTTTACTTCCGTACGACGGATGTTACAGGTATTGTTACGCTTCCAGAAGGTACAGAAATGGTTATGCCCGGTGATAATGTTGCCATGGATGTTTCGTTGATCGTTCCAATAGCGATGGAGGAAAAACTTCGTTTTGCTATTCGTGAAGGTGGTCGTACTGTTGGTGCCGGTATCGTCTCTAAGATCATTGAATAAATAATGCTTGTT
>NZ_JBHIPB010000079.1:0-1203 GCF_042195825.1 Bartonella sp. AP40SXNS | reverse complement strand
TTAATGCCTTAATGCGATAAAGAGTTTGATTATTAAATACACGTGTCTCATTTGTGAGTGCAAACTTTTTTTGCATAACACTATTCCTTTATAAAGAAGATTAAATTTTAAAATGAAATGTTAAAAGGGGGCGCCCCCGCCGCGCCCGCGCGTTATTTACGCAGCATCATTTTCATATTCGCTGTCATTATCATCGTCATAATACCCTTCACAATCAGCATAATACTCATGACGGTAATAATCATCTTCACTCCCAAATTCTGGATATGCCTCATCCCAAATATGATCATCTGCTGTTAAAGAGGCGGCGCTGTGAACATAAGAATCGCCAGAGATAAGAGCCCCACAAACCACGGCATCATCAAAAACACGCGAGCCATCACAAATATGAGCAGCGCCGCTTATTTTTGCATTGCCTCCAACATGAGCATCATCACAAATAACGGCATCATCACAAATATGAGCATGATCAGTGACACGGGCGTTATCATAAATTTTAGCATTGCCTTCAATTACAACGGCATTGCTAACATGAGCATTGCCATAAACCTCACAATAATCATTTATTGCCATGCCTTGAAAAATAGCATTTCCATAAATACGTGCATCGCCATAAACGTCTACAAAAAAGCCTTTGACTTTAGCATTGCCTGAAACCCTTGCATTTTCAAAAACACGCGCTTTGTCATAAACCCAGCAATTTCCTTTGTGAGATAAGTTGCTTTCCTTTTCAATAAAACCGCCTAGATCGCCCGCCTTGACATCCCCAAAATCTCTTAAAGCACGGATGCGATATAAGAAATGACCAGCTACGCAATCCATTTCACTAGTAAATTCATATTTTTTTGATGTTTTTTTCTTATTAATGGGGGTATTTTTTGAGATATTTGTCATATTTAAAACCTAATCGTTAGAAAGTTTCTATTGACACCCTATAAGAGCATCGGGCGCTAGAAACACGGCGATTAGTCCGTTGTTACGCTTTTCTCATAAGAGTATTGTATGGCGTAACTACACCCGACAAAATCATCATATATGCTAATCACAGCATAAAAGAAAGTCAGTATTTTAAAGACATGGGAGAGGTTGTTTCGTAACCTATCCGCTAATCGTTAAGTGTTTCTATCACTTGATTATTTATATAACAAAATACGTATTTATTGTCAAATAATATTTTATCTTTTTTGATATTTTTTTGTATTT
>NZ_JBHIPB010000078.1:0-1272 GCF_042195825.1 Bartonella sp. AP40SXNS | reverse complement strand
TGAATAATATAAAAAATTAGCAAAGGGGCTCCTGATAAACCAAGGTAAACGCGGCGGCTTGTCTTTTTCTGTAAACCTACAACACACTGATTTATAATGATAATTCACTGTTTTGTATGTTGAATGAGAGTCTCGAATAACGTAAGATTCTCTCATTTCAAGTCTGTTTATATTGAATCAAACAAACCCATTTGCTTGCACGGCATAAGCGGGGCTGGCGTGTGGGTAAAACTGTATAAGAAAGGAATGAAAATGGTTCTTATGAATCGTCTTAACGCAAGGGCTGTCGCAACATTGGGAGCTGGCAAATATAATGATGGTGCCGGCTTGATCCTCCATAAGCGTAAAGATGGTGGTGCTCAATGGCTTTATCGTTATACCATTCACGGTCGGCGCCGTGAAATGGGCTTGGGCGCCTTAAGACATGTCTCTTTAAAAAAAGCCCGTGAATTGGCAAACCAATGGCGTGCTGTTTTACATGAGGGTCGTGACCCCATTAAAGAACGCGATAAACAAAAGCGTGAGGCAATGCGTAATCTTCATTATTTAAAAAACATTGCTTTAGATGCTTTTGAAAGCCGTAAAGCCGAATTAAAAAGAGATGGTAAAGCTTGTGATTGGTTTTTACCATTACGCCTTCATATTCTCCCTAAATTGGGCTGTCTGCCCGTTTCAGAGATTACACAAACAGAGATACGCAATACCCTTGCTCCTATCTGGCATACAAAAGCTGCAACAGCAGAGAAAGCACTAAATCGTCTTAATCTTTGTCTCAAACATGCGGCTGCATTAGGGTTAGATGTTGATTTACAAGCAACAGAAAAAGCACGCGCGCTCTTAGGTAAACAACGTCATAAAACCACTAATAGACCTGCAATGGATTGGAAAGATGTTCCCGCCTTTTATCAGTTACTCTGTAAAACACAAAACATAACACAACTGGCTTTGCGCTTGCTTATCCTGACAGGCGTTCGTACCAACCCTTTGCGTCATATTCGTGAAGATCAGATTGAAGATGATGTATGGACTATTCCTGCTGAGAATATGAAAGGTTTGCGTGACGCTACAACAGAATTTCGCGTACCTCTATCATCTGAAGCGCTAAAAGTGATTAAACAAGCCCGTTGTATTTCCAAAAGTAATTTCATTCTGTCTTTTTCCGGTCGTGCTCCCCTTGCTGAGAATTGTATGGCAAAATATATGAGAGACAATAAACTTGAAGCCTGCCCGCATGGTTTTCGCTCTAGTTTACGCGATTGGCTAGCAGAAACA
>NZ_JBHIPB010000077.1:0-1272 GCF_042195825.1 Bartonella sp. AP40SXNS | reverse complement strand
GCAATATCTTTTAAGTAATGGAGATTGCTTATTGCCTCACGCTTTTGTTTTTCACGTTCTTTAATAGGGTCACGCCCTTCACGTAAAACAGCCCGCCATCCTGTTGCCAATTCACGGGCTTGTTTTAAAGAAACATCTCTTAAAGCACCCAAGCCCATTTCACGGCGCCGACCATGAATGGTATAACGATAAAGCCATTGAGCACCACCATCTTTACGCTTATGGAGAAGCAAGCCGGCACCATCATTATATTTGCCAGCTCCCAATGTTGCGACAGCCCTTGCATTAAGACGATTCATAAGAACCATTTTTACTCCTTTCTGCTATAGTTTTTACCCACACATCAACCCCGCTTGTGACGTGCAAGCAAGTGATTTTGATTGATTCAAGATACACAGATTTAAGATGAGAGAATCTTACGTTATTCAGGGTTCTCATTCAATATGAATAACGCTAGATTATGATTATAAATCAATGCCTTGAACGCTTGTTGAATGCCGTTGGTTTGAAAGCGAGCGATACTACAAGGCTCCTGATTTAGAGACAGGTGAATTGCGTGATTATAGTGAAGAGGAATTTAAGCAGCTCCAGTGCATGATGCCCGATATTCAAGGGGCAGCTTTCAATAAAAAGGTTGTTAAACGCGCTTTTTTAGGCAGGAAATTGCTTGAATGCCCCGATCAACCTTTGGTTCCAGCGGGTCAATTGGGTTGGGAGTGTATCACGGGGTATTTTGACAAGATAGAACGGCAATTTTATGGAGTTGTAAGACCGACAAAAGACCCACAACGGTGGGCAAATAAATATTTCAGTCAAGTCATGCATATTCTCAACAGCCAATCTAAAGGTGGAATTATTGTTGAAGAGGGAGCGTTTAAGGATATCAGACAAGCTATGAAGGATTGGGCGCGCGCCGATGCTATCATAGTCGCTGAAGACAAAGCCTTTGCGGAAGGTAAAATACAGCCCAAACCCGCCGCCCAATTTCCACAGGGCTTTTTCCAACTGTTTAATGAAGCCAAGGAAGCGATTAATCAAGTTACGGGCTTATCGCCTGAGTTTATCGGGACGAGAGAAGTCTCACAAGCAGGGATTTTAGAAGCACAACGGCGTCAATCTAGTCTTAACCTGCTTGCTTGTCTGTTTGATGGTTTACGTTTGTACCGCAAGCGGCAAGGTAAGATTATTTTGCACTTGATACAGAATTACTTGTCCGATGGTCGTTTGGTACGGATATCTGGTGAGGAGAATGCGCAATATATTCCATTGACG
>NZ_JBHIPB010000076.1:0-1292 GCF_042195825.1 Bartonella sp. AP40SXNS | reverse complement strand
CCATTCCAAGTGAAGGCAAGGATGGCAGATTGTTGATCATCACTTAAGGCTGGCATTCATCCGCGTTTTTATACCTTTTACAAAACGGGCTGTTTAAGCGCTTTTCGACACTTCGTTGCGGGATGACAGCACCAGGCTGACAAATGGGAAGGTTTTCTTCTTTAAAAGTATAACACCATCCCCCTTCATGTTCATCTTTATAGTGGAATCCTGATTGAATCATGCAAGCATGGACTGTTGCCTGTGCATTAATACTCTGCTCTCTGCTTTCTGAATCCTCATCATAAGGTGTTGGCATTCCACATTCTAATAAAGCTTTTCCTATCTCAGTAAAATCAGTAACACCATTTTTCTCCCACATATACATATACCCTGGAGCAGGCTTAAAAAAATTACACCCAGCTATACTTAACAGGATTATCCCTCTTAATACTCTTAAAATGTGTTTCATTTTTTACTCCATGAATTAATTGAATCAATTTGTATACGGTGAGATGAACCATAATCATGTCTACATGCTCGATCCGCATTTGCATAACAAGCATGAGGACTTGGATAACCAAATAGTACTTTTTTTGCCTCTTTCACTACGTTACTACCAAGGGGTCTCTTGTCAAAAGTAGCGGGATTTTTGCCAAACACAACACCAACAAAATCATCTGCATGGTTTTCCAAGCCGACAGTGGTTTTCTTTCCATCCCTTAAGATATATAACGTATCTGCCATGTCTTGAGTATTATAAGCTGGACCAAAAAAATTAACCGTTGTTTCCTTTGCTATACCGTGAACACCATGCTTTACTAAATCATTTGCTCCATTTCCTGCTGTTATGGTACCACGACTATGGGCATCATCATGCAATCCTGTATTGCCATAAAGATACATTGTATCCTGGAATTTCTTGGTTGAATTGGTCAATCCAAAAAAAAATTTACCTTCCAGAAACTTCTGAAAAATCGCTATCCCTACTTCCACTTCCCAGTCTTCAGCTTTTGGAAAGTATGTAAAATAAAGGGGACCATGATCATTGTCAGCAAACTGGACAGTATAACGCGCAGCATCATCTGGTGAGGTAAAAATACCATTGTAAAACATATGAACCTTGCCATCAGAACCTTTTTGTAAATGTTTTTCTTCTTCAGGCGTTAAATAACGATACAGAGGGACTTGTCTTCCATGACTGTCTTTGATAGGTTTTCCATTTTTATCTGTTGCATAGAGGACATTGCCATTTTCATCATGCGCAACCTCACCTACTGGGTGCTCTTTGACATTTGTGATTTTATAAATTT
>NZ_JBHIPB010000075.1:0-1292 GCF_042195825.1 Bartonella sp. AP40SXNS | reverse complement strand
ACAGCAGGTTATGCTAACCATGATGCGGAGCAAGCGCGTAGTGAGGTGGAAAAGGTAAAAAGCACAGCGAATGAAGCGTGGAGTAAAGCTTACGACGCGAATGAAGCCGCCAATAACGCTAAGACTATAGCAAGATTAGCAGAAATGGCAGGTGAAGAAGCCAAGAAAATAGCGGAGAAAGCCGATGACCGAGCGTATGAAGCCAAGAATGAAGTAGAAAAAGCCAAGGAAATAGCGAGTAATGCAAAATATATAGCAGGAGAGGCGCAGAGGGCAGCCGAAACAGCGGGTAAGAAAGCCGCGTCTTTAGAAGAAGAAGCGGAAGAGGCACAAAAAATAGCCAAGGAAGCCAAGGAGTCTGCTGGTTATGCAAGACATGATGCGACGCAAGCGCGCAATCAGGCAGAAAATGCAGAGAAAATAGCCTCGTCTGCGAGGAGTAGGGTTATCGATATCAACCAAGTGGTTGAGAATTTTAAAGCCCCCGTAAGTTTAGCGCGGATGTACTCAGACGAAGCCAAGAAAAAAGCCGAGGCGGCAGATTCACAAGCCTATCAAGCCAAGAGCGAAGCCGAAAAAGCCAAGGAAGTAGCCGATAGAGCGAAAAGGACAGCAGAAGAAGCCAAAACAACCGCCGATACAATGAAGAAAGAGCTTAGTGGTATCAAGAGTTCTCTGGAAACAGCGACAACAGCTCATACAGTAGCTTCACAGGCAAAAGCGCTAGCGGAAGAGGTAAACAATTTACTGAAACAGTCCAATTTAACGGTTCTTTCAATTTCCACGCCGTTTCTTATTGCAACAGGGAAAAAACAACTCACATTGAAGAAAGGAACGCGTATAACCTTGGCATTAGGCAATGATACTTTGGTTGCAAGTTATACGGAAGATACAATAATAAACGTTTCTTCTATTTCTGCGGGCAAGGATTATTATGTTTATTTGGTTTCTGATGGAAGACAGTCTCATAAATTTGTTTTATCAGAAAACTCTACGTATCCAAGGAATTACACAGTGAGTAATTCGCGAAAGATAGGAGGGTTTCATACGCTTTGTGCGGATGTTGGTACGATTTCCGGTCACCCCTTGTCTGGTTATAGGGCAGGGGATATTTTACCCAATTCAGTTTGGTGTCTCAATCACCGCCCTTATAGTTCACCAGAGGGAATGGTCTACGACCCCTCTACAGATCTTTGGGTTGATATTTATCTTCAATCAGGGACGGGTGAAAATACGAAATCAATGTATCGTACCAATATAACAACAAACCGTAATTATACCGAACATGTAAC
>NZ_JBHIPB010000074.1:0-1402 GCF_042195825.1 Bartonella sp. AP40SXNS | reverse complement strand
TCTGAAGAAGATGGGCGTGAGCATGAACATTCCATTGATGTGACAGGGCGGTTGGTCAAAGTCGATAGCGAAGGCTTAACAGCTGGGAAAGCCACAGGCTATGATTGCGAGATCAAAAATATTTGGGACTATACGGAATTTTGGGATGGTTCTGTTTTGCACCGCTTTTCTTTTAAACGGGGCGGCTGGCTTGTCCGCAATGGGCAAGAGATCGGTTCTCGCCGCCGCTCTATTCTCAACTTATAAGCTCTCATTATTGATAGGGTTCTCAATTTATAGGAATTGATCATGACAAGTTTACAAACCAGCATTGACGTGGAATTGCAGGTTCCGCTTCCTTATCAAGATAAAGGTGGCAAAGAATCTCTCTGCAAGAAACTGACCTTTTATCGCCCAAATTTCAAGCAAGCACGCCAATTAGCGGTGTTGATTGGACCGCAGTTGGTAGAGCTCGTTCTGCCCGCTGTAGAAGAGGATAAAACCACTTTGAGCAATGATGTGCTTATCACGAAGCTTTCTCAAGTTTTGTTCACAAGTGAGGCAACAGAAGGCATCACAGCACTTTTGGCTGATATGTCACGTGAATCTATTGAATTGATTGATCGAGTTGATGTGATGGATATTGTCGCAATATTGAAGGCTTTTTTTGCTTTTTTTACGCAACGCCAATCCTCTCTGCCAGACAATTTGGGGCAGAACTAGCCCTTTATTATCACTGGGCGCCTTCAGAGATTAACCAGATGGATTGGCTGGATGTGATTGCCTATCGAGAAGAACTCGCACGCCTGAAAGCTCAAGAATATGAAAGCCATCAGTTAGGATAAAGAATCGTCATGGATGTTTCCCTTGTTGTGCGTTTTGTCAATCATCTGCAAGAGGGGATCGCTTCTGCCAAGCGGGATCTTGCAGCCTTTAGTTCAGATGTTGCGCATTTCCAAAACAAGACAAGGCAGCATTTTAAAGGGTGGTTTGACCCGGAGCATCTTGAGGATGCGACAAAGAATGCGGAAAATGCTTTTATCCAAGCGCGGGGGCGTATGGTGGGTGCCATTGCGCAAACAGCAACCTTAATTGCACCGCTCTATAAAGCCATGCAATTTGATCAATCGATGAAGGGACTAGAAAAGGTTCTCGATGCCCCCCTTGATCGCTTAAAGGAATTGCGCCGTTTTGCGCTTGAAACCTCCACCAAGATTCCGTTAGCGGCGCGTGAAGTCTTAGAATTGATGACCAGTGCCAGCCAAGCAGGGATTGGCGAACAAGATCTGGAAGCTTTTAGCATTTATGCCGCTAAAGCAGCTGTAGCTTTTGATATGACGGGAGATCAGATTGGGGAGCGCTTTGCCAAATTGCGCAATGTCTTTAAGCTTAATCAAGCAGGCATTGAAGATCTAGGCGATGC
>NZ_JBHIPB010000073.1:0-1404 GCF_042195825.1 Bartonella sp. AP40SXNS | reverse complement strand
AACGCTCCCAAGCCCATTTCACGACGACGTCCGTGAAGGGTATACCGTAAAATCCATTGAGCACCTCCATCTTTACGCTTATGAAGTAACAAGCCAGCACCATCATTATATTTGCCAGCCCCCAATGTTGCGACAGATCTTGCATTAAGACGGTTCATAAGAGCCATTTTTTACTCCTTTCTTATATAAATTTGATCCACACATTCATCCCACTTGTTATGTGCAAATGAGTGGTTTTGATTGAAGCAATATAAACTGATTTAAAATGAGACAATCTTAGGTTATTCGGGACTCTCATTCAATATGAATAACGATAGATTATCATTATAAATCAATGCCTTGTAGAGATAGATAGTGTCGATGAGGAGCACCCATGGTTTGTGCACGCGTTTGATTTGATTAAGGCGCGTGCAAAATACGAACTTTACAAGAATATTCTTAAAGAACCCGATTGTGCAGCCGCTGCTTACAATGACTTTAACGAACAGTTGCATGAATTGCGTGCAGAGACGTCCAAACGTTATAACGTCACTCGAATAATTCCAACGGATTTCTAATATGGTTTATTTTCCAATCGCTGATTACAGACCAGATGTTGCGATCGTCAACGGTAGCTTTACGGATACACTTGTGAATGTTTTACCGGCAGATGGCGGTTACATACCCATGCCTAGTGCAATGGTTGTGTCTCATCCTTTAGAAGAAAAGCCTTTGGGTTCAATAGCGTTTAGAAGTGGCAATGGTGTTAAGATAATCGTAGGAGGCAAGCAAAAGCTTTACAGTTATGATAGTCAAACGAAGGGTTGGAAAGACATCAGCCAAAATGGTGTGACGTATCAAGCACATGAGGATAATCAATGGTCGTTCGCTTTGTTTGGTCAAAGAATTATTGCAGTGAATAAAAATGATAAACCGCAAGTCTTTAATACCCATAGCTCTGAACGGTTTGAAGATTTAGGAGGCAATCCACCGAAAGCAGGCTTGGTGAAGGTTTGGGGACCTTTTGTTTGTTTGATGCAATTGACAGATCACCCCAATCGCATTCATTGGTCTGGCTTGGAAGATGCTACTCATTGGACAGTTAAAGAGAAAGATTGCGATTTTCAAGATTTTCCGGATGGAGAATATGTTCAAGGGGCAACAGAGTCCACCAATCCCCTCATTTTTATGCGTTCTGCTATTTATGCAGGAACCTTTGTTGCGGGTTCTAAGATTGTATTTACGTTTCAAAAGATACAAGATAAGCGAGGAGCCCCGCAGTGCAGCCTCTATAGCATGTCGAGGGAGTGATGCTTTTTTTGCAGGTGATGGTGGTTTTTATCAGATGAGTGCTGATGGTCAACTTTTGCCGATAGGCTTTGAGAAGGTTGATAGAACGGTTTTTAAAACCTTTGATAAGTTTGC
>NZ_JBHIPB010000072.1:0-1508 GCF_042195825.1 Bartonella sp. AP40SXNS | reverse complement strand
AGAAACTTGATTTTTCCCGTATCTGATGCCAAATGCGTCTGACCACCACTTGATAGCCCTGCCGCATCAAGCGTGAGATCCCCATTTTGCGCATGCATGGAGAGGTTGCCCTCTGTTTCTATCGTGGTTTTGTTTGTAGTAACTTCTGTTGATTGTTGACGAAACTTATTCTTTTGCTTCGATTTGTCGCCTTCTTTGCCCCTCAGATCCAAATCAAAACTGTTAAAATCTTGCTCTGAAATCGCGTTGAGAGCGCCACCACTGGTGAAATCCCCATTGCCCTTGGCTTTAAACTTTCCCCCAAGGTTAAGATCACCACCTGTGACAATGGTCAAATCTCCATCACTGTTGACTTCTGCCAAATGGTGCTCACTGCTTTGGGCGTTATAATGCCCTTTTTCCAATGTCTCCTTATGGTCACTCTCTAGTACTAATGAACCAAACGTAGCAGAACCATCGACAATCACCGTCATCGGACCGCCACTGCTCCATTGGCCACCAGTCATGCTTAAATCGCCAAGGGAGTGAATGTTTAAATCCTGTATAGAAATGATTTGAGCCTGCTGCCCACTGCGATCAACAAAACCATATTCATTCGTGTCACGGATTTTTGCAGTACCATCAATGATTGTCTTCGCATTGAGGGTGATGATATCCCCCAGAATAACCCCTGAAGAGTTGGCTAAAAGATCGCCACTGCTGAGATCTACAGCACCGCTGCCAAGCAAAAAACCACCATCATTAAACAAAGTTTGCGTAGTCGAAACATGCAATGCACCATTACTTGATATGGTGCCGCTATTGGTAAGACGGTCCGTCTCTATAGTGACGCCATTGCCTTTCAAACGTGCACTGGCAAGGTTTCCTTGCTGCGTTTTTGCCCCATAAACATCTTGTGCTAAAGAAGTGTTTGGTGCCAAATAAACGTGGGGTACCAAGACCTCTTGTCCATCGACAAGGTGGGTCTCAAGCCAGATCATATCATTTTTGATCCCAGCAATTTGCTGAGGCGTTAAGGGCTTGCCTAGCACTAACCCCAAGGGATCTTGCTGCTCCACAGCATTGTCATAGAGCCTTTGCATTTGAGCATTGGGATCTTCAACATCAAGAAGAGTGCGATTGCCTGTCAGTTCAAAGATTTGCTCACCCACCAGACGATATTCAAAATAAGCATCCCCCAACTTTTTGAACACGTGCTCAGGCTTATAATTGCCAATCTTTTTTAAGTAATAGTCCGATCCTAAAAATTTGCTTGGATTGATAAAGTCCTGTCGCGTCTCAACTAAAAACGGCACATCCGGTGATTGGGTCTGTTCCAATTCTGTCTTAACAGAGCTAAGCCCGTCTTGCGTTGGCACCTGTATGGATTCTGGTGCAGGTGTTTTTGTGCTTGGTGCAAAAAGCCCTTTGTGCCCTTTCAAACCATTGATAATCCCATCTAATCGATCATCACTAATCAGTGGTTTGGAACCGTCAAAATCGGTGTTTTTAACACCAGCCAAACCTTT
>NZ_JBHIPB010000071.1:0-1512 GCF_042195825.1 Bartonella sp. AP40SXNS | reverse complement strand
GTTATAAGAGCGCGGTGCCTATTAAGATAGTGCAAATGATAAATGCGTTATAAACAAAATTCACAAAAAAATTAAAAACCATTTAGTAAAAAATCTGATAGGTTATAAAGATAAAAAAACGCATTATGAGAGCGTTTCTAAATATTATAAATGTATAGATTCAAAAAATAACGCAATCGTTTCATAAAGCCCATAATATAGCTTTAAAAGCATATAAATATAAAAGAAGCAATTCATAATCATAAGACATTGTCAATACATAACGTATTTAAAAAATACAAAAAAATATCAAAAAAAGATAAAATATTATTTGACAATAAATACGTATTTTGTTATATAAATAATCAAGTGATTGAAAAACACTTAACGAATAGCGGACAAGTTACGAAACAACTTCTCCCATTTCTTAAATACTGACTATCTTTTATGCTGTGATTAGCATATATGATGATTTTGTCGGGTGTGCTTATGCCATACAATACCCTTCGCGAGGGAAAAGTATAAGCAACGGACTATTCGCCGTGTTTTTCAGCGCCCGGCGCCTCTATAGAGGTGTCAAATGAAAAAAATTCTTACGAATAGGTTTTAATTATGACAAATATATCAAAAAACTCCCCCGTTCTCTCTAACATTGCAAATGAAATCGCATCTGTTAATCAAAAAGAGCCTGCAAAAAAATACGAATTTATTGATGATTGTGAATATATCGATGGTCATTTCTTAACGCGTATTAGAGCCTTAAGAGATTTTGATGATGTCAAAAAAGGGGACCTCGGGGGCTATATTGAAAGTGAAGATAATCTCTCTCATGATGGCAATTGCTGGGTTTATAATAAAGCACGCGTCTTTCAAAATGCACGCGTCTTTGGAAATGCTAAAGTAAAAAGCTTTTTTGTTGACGTCTATGGCAATGCTAAAATTTATGGGAATGCTATTTTTGAAGGAAGGACATTAAAGGACAATGCTAAACTTTCAGGCAATGCTCATGCTAGCAATGCCGTTGTAATTGAAGGCAATGCACAACTTTATGATAATGCCTATGTAACTGATTATGCCCATATTTCCGATAATGCCGTGATTTGTGATAATGCCCATGTTGGGGGTAATGCAAAAATAAGGGGCTCTGCTTATATTTGTGATGATGCACGTGTTTTTGATGATGCCATGGTTTGTGATGCTCTTATCTCAGGTAATTCTTATATTCATAGCAATGCCTCTCTAACTGCTAATGAAGATATTTGTGATAATGCATATCCAGAATTTGGTAGTGAAGATGATTATTACCGTCATGAATATTATGCTGATTGTGAGGGGTATTATGACGATGATAACGAATATGAAAATGATGCTGCGTAAATAACGCGCGGGCGCGGCGGGGGCGCCACCTTTTAACATTTCATTTTAAAATTTAAATCTATTTATAAAGGAATTGTGCTATGCAAAAAAAGTTTGCACTCACAAATGAGACACGTGTATTTAATAATCAAACTCTTTATCGCATTAAGGCATTAA
>NZ_JBHIPB010000070.1:0-1517 GCF_042195825.1 Bartonella sp. AP40SXNS | reverse complement strand
TTGCTTAATATACATATCATAAAAGAGAGCATTCATAAAAGAAAGCCGTGTCAAGTGATATGACGCGGCTTTCAAATAACGATTATAATGATAGAAAAATAATCATCCACAATGGAGTAATGAATGCATATATACAAAACGTATTATATTGCAAGCGCTCTATTGAGATATGAAAACTTATCAAAAGGAATGTAAATAATGCGTATGATTTTTACTCACTCATTTGAATGAGAGAGCCTATAAATGCTTTTTGTTACTCTCAAACGTATTAATCATAACACTCTCCTTGTGAGGTAGTCATTTGAAATAAAGCACATGATCAAAATGCTTCTTTTAAAACGTTTCAATATACTAAGCTCAAAATCGAGCTGAGTGAATTCAAATAACACATTATCTAAAATAAAAACCTATCAAAACGTTTGGTAGCTTTCAACCCGTTTTTTACAGTTGCAAACGTTGGCTTTAAAAATAAACTCTCATAAGACAATAAACAACCGCTTTTATCAAACGCAAGGCTTTAAAAACTGTTATAAACATCCGTTTCAAACGTTCACTTAGAGAGGCTCTCATAAGCGTATTTTTAAACTATAACTTTTAAAACATTTCTTAGTACCAAGTCTAAAGTAGATAGTAATTCTACTGCCATGGCATTGTTCGCTTCCATTTTTTTGTGGAAGCGAATACAGTTGCGTTCTTCAAAACTAGCTATGCACTATATTCATTAAAAGGCTTTTGATTTCATAAGATATAATGTTTTGAATTTCATGACCTTTATTTCCTACCTCGGTAAAAAATACCGTGGTTTTAAAATCGATCTTCTCTTTAAATCCTTTGTGCAATCTTTATGAATTAAACCTATAAGCTTATGAATGCTTCAAACAGTTAATTTCTTTAATGCCATTTTAAAGGTTTTTCCCAATTTGGGGAAAAATTATATGATCTGTATTTTCTATAAATGCGTATCTTTTGATACAATTTACCTTATAACAGTTTCAAACGATTACCCTCTTATAGGTAATAAGGTATTGCTATAGCATTTTTAGATTTTACGATTCTCAATTTTGAGAACTGTAATTTTATGTTTTTATCATGTGATTAACAATCCAATCTTTAAAATAAGAAGTAATCTTTAAACATACGTTATCGATAGTTCCAAACGACTAAATTTTAAACAATGCGATTTCTGCTGTGATAAAAACGTATCATAAGATTTATGAACTGTTATGAATGATAGCTGCTTTTCATTTCATTTGAACGTTTACATGCGTTATAATATTTACATCATGATTTGCTTTTTATGGTCTATTCATACATGGCAATTGTTTATAAAAAATGGTCAATTTAAACATGCACAAAAAGATGGATTCTTGAGTGGATTCATATAAAATAATTGCATAAAACCTATTGACTTTATTAGTTTTTTATGCAATATTTGGTATCTGGCGGCAACACCAAATTCACGTTCATAATCAAAATATTCTTCTTTGAGGGTGTAATTTGTTGCACTATGATTTTTC
>NZ_JBHIPB010000069.1:0-1601 GCF_042195825.1 Bartonella sp. AP40SXNS | reverse complement strand
GCGACATCTTCTGTTACAGAACTCACAAAAACAGCCTCACAAGTACAAGCGGGAGTAGAGACAGCATTAACAGCTTCAAGAGAAGCCAAATCACAATCAGAGGCAGCTGTAAGCACGTCAGAAGAGGCGAAAGGTTTAGCGGAAAAAGCGAATACGGCATCTACAGAGGCGCAAAAGGCATCAGAACAGGCATTAAGAGAAGCGACTTCTGCGAAAACAACAGCGGGCGGGGCATCTAGTATAGCCAATGATGCGAAAGGGATTGCTGAGGCAGCTAAAACATTATCAGAAGAAGCAAAACGGTTGGCAGCAGCATCACAGGAGACAGCAGAAACAGCAAAGGCTAAAGCCGAAAGTGTAGAGGCAGTTGCGAATGAAGCAAAATCTACAGCGACTACAGCATTAACAGAAGCAAGAGAAGCTAAGAGTACGGCATCTGAGGCGAAGGGTTTGGCGGAGGAAGCGAAAAGCGCCGTTGATAAGGCGACAGGGAAAGTAGAGCAAGCTGTAAAAGAGGCTAGCGATGCGAAATCTAAAGCAGAAAATTTAGAGACTGTTGCGACTGAAGCGAAATCCACGAGTGAACAAGCAAGTCAAACCGCCTCTAGTGCAAAAAGCTTATCAGAAGAAGCAAAAGAAGAAGCAAGGAGCGCCAAAGCGACAGCCTTAGAAGCCAAAAGTGCGTTGGATAGTGCACAGACGAAAGCCGAGCAAGCGCAACAGAGTGCAACAGAAGCAACACGAATAGCCAACGAAGCGAAGGTAGCAGCAGAAGCATCGGTGCGTTCAGGAGAAACGGCAGGTGAAGCGAGTGTGGAGGCGTTGAAGGGTATAGCTACAGCAGCAAAGAGTAAAGCGGAAGCAGCAGAGAAGGTAGCAGAAGAAACGAAAGGTGTTTTGGATGGTCTAAAACAAGTAGCAGGTAGTGCGAAGTCTATAGCCGAAGAGGCAAAGAAGGTAGCTGATGGTGCACAAAAGAAGGCATCACAGGTAGAGACAGTAGCGGGTGAAGCTGAAAAGATAGCAAAAGAAGCCAAACAGACAGCCGGTTATGCCAAGCATGAGGCGGCACAAGCGCGCAGTGAGGTAGAAAAGGCAAAAAGTACAGCTCATGAAGGATGGAGTAATGCCAATAAAGCGCAGGAAGTAGCAGGTGACGCTAAGACTATAGCAAGTTTAGCGCGGATGTATTCAGACGAAGCCAAGAAAAAAGCCGAAGCAGCAGACAACAAAGCTCATGAAGCGTGGAGTAATTCCCACAGCGCGAATGAAACAGCGAAGGACGCCAAGGTTATAGCAAGATTAGCGGAAACAGCAGGTGAAGAAGCCAAGAAAATAGCGGAGAAAGCCAATAACTACGCGTATGAAGCTAAGGGTGAAGTAGAGAAAGCCAAGGAAATAGCTAATAGTGCAAAATATACAGCAGAACAAGCACAGAAAGCGGCAGAAACAGCGGGTAAGAAAGCCGCGTCTTTAGAAGCAGCCGCAGAAGAAGCACAAAAAATAGCAAAAGAAGCCAAACAGACAGCAGGTTATGCTAACCATGATGCGGAGCAAGCGCGTAGTGAGGTGGAAAAGGTAAAAAGCACAGCGAATGAAGC
>NZ_JBHIPB010000068.1:0-1672 GCF_042195825.1 Bartonella sp. AP40SXNS | reverse complement strand
TATGCAAAAAAAGTTTGCACTCACAAATGAGACACGTGTATTTAATAATCAAACTCTTTATCGCATTAAGGCATTAAAAGACTTTTCTGATGTCAAAGCTGGGTCTTTAGGCGGCTTTATCGAAAGTGAAAACAATCTCTCTCATGATGGCAATTGCTGGGTTTATGATAATGCTCTTGTTTTAAATCCTGCTCATATTTACGAAAATGCCAAGATTTTTAATAAGGCTATTATAATGGGCTTTGTTTATGGCAATGCTCATGTCTGTGATCACGCCCGCGTTTATGCAAATGCCCATGTTTATGACAATGCGCATCTTTCTTATAATGCTTGGGTTTATCATCAGGCGCGGGTTTATGGCAATGCAAAATTATCAGGAAGTGCACGTATTCATGGCAATGCCGAGGTTTATGATCATGCTTCTGTTAGTGGTGCTGCAAAGATTTATGGCAAGGTTTATGGTCGTGCTAGTGTGGGGTGCCATGCCAAGATTAAAGGCTGTGTTTATGGCAATGCAAAAATCTCTGGTTATTTCATGGTCATAGGTAATGTCTATGGCAATGCAAGGTTAAAAAGACATAGTGATCTTTATTGGGTTCCTAATGATTGTGAGGTTTATGAAAGCGATAACGTTGTAAAGGTTATTGCAAATAACGCTGCGTAAATAATGGCGCGGGGCGCGGCGGGGGCGCCTGCTTTCCAACCAAATTTCCCATTTCAAATTTTAGAAAACGTTTATCACATTAGATTGTGAGGGTATCTCTATGTGCAAAAAATACGAATTAACCAGTGAAATCAAAAAAATCAAACATGCTCTTACTCGAAATATTATAAACCTTTATCGCATTAAAGCTTTAAAAGATTTTGATGATGTACAGGCGGGGTCTTTAGGCGGCTTTATTGAAAAGGAAGTTAACCTATCCCATGATGGTAATTGCTGGGTGTATGATGATGCTTGTGTCTATGGTCATGCAAGAGTGTATGAAAATGCAAAAATACGGCATTTTTCTCAAGTTTGTGGTCAAGTCTATGGGAATTGTGAAATCTATGGCAAGGCTTTCATCTCTCAATACGCAAAAATTTATGACCATGCTTGTGTCTATGGCAATGCTCATGTTTATGGCAATGTTTATGGGTATGCTCATGTGAGTGGTGCTGCCCGCGTTCTTGCTGATGCTCATATTTATGATTATGCTCATGTTTCTTATGATGCTACGGTTTTTAGTTATGCACGCGTCTATGGTCGTGCCATTGTTGCTGGCTCTGCCCGTATTCATAGCTATGCCAAGGTTTATAATTATGCCTTTATTAATGGTCGTGCAAAAATACATGGCAAGGTCTATGGCGGTGCTTTGGTGGGCGGTTGTGCTGAAATTTATGGCTCTGTTTTTGGCAATGCCAAGGTTTTATTCTATACTAAGGTCTGGGGTCGCGCTTATGGCAATGCGAAATTAACCAAGAAAAGCAAAGTAAAGGAAGTTCCTATAAATTATGAGGTTTATGAAAGCGATAGCCTTGTCAAGATTGTTGATGAAACAGAATAAAAATAGACATGGGGGTGCCTTCTTGATGGCTATAAACGCATTATAAGATAATTGCTTAATATACATATCATAAAAGAGAGCATTCATAAAAGAAAGCCGTGTCAAGTGATATGACGCGGCTTTCAAAT
>NZ_JBHIPB010000067.1:0-1726 GCF_042195825.1 Bartonella sp. AP40SXNS | reverse complement strand
TAAGTCATACAGTAGGAGGACAAGTAGAGCGCTCCTATCGTCGTACTGACTATCTAGAACAGCGCCGTGTCTATATGAATAAATGGGCGGCTTATGTCACAGATCAATCTTAAGATATGGGGTGCATAACCCCATATCTGTGGATAACTTTCTCTCTCTTTTCTCTCATGCTTTCTCAATAAGATTCATCACGTATCACATTAGAAATTATATGATAAAATGTTGTTTTCTATAAATAAAATACCTTTCCAATGATTCAAAGATATGGTTAATAAATACTTATGATTTGTTACCATTTTTTATAGTGAAAGGATTTTAGAATGACAAAAAATGATATTTTTTTAACAGACCGTGAAAGTGCAAAATTGCTTCATATGAGTGTCTCAACTTTCCGCCGTCATGTAACTAATGGCTCTCTCCCCAAACCCCTAAAATTTGGTTTTTTATCGCGTTGGTTACAATCAGATCTTTTGAATGTCATCGAGCAAGCAAAACAGCAACGTTATAACGACGCGGCATAAAAAGAAAACCTTGTCACGTAAGAACGGACAAGGCTTTCTCAAGCTCATCAACCTGGAGCTTTATTTGGTGTAAATTCAAAGCTTTCTCTGCTGAAGCAAGACCTAAGGTTTGCATTCAAGTTGTTCTGAATGCTTTTTACAATAAGGGCTATTTAAGCGTCTCTCAACACTTCGTTGAGGCGTGATAGAACCACTAAGAGGATACACCGGAATCCTATCATCTTGACAATTTTCACACCACTTTCCATTTTCACTTCTATAGTGGAAGCCAGATTGAAGCATAAAAGTATGAATTATTGCCCATTCACCGAAACCTAATCCACTATTTTCTGTATCGGCATTATAAGGAGTTGGCTTACCACACTCTAACAATGCTTTTGCTACTTCAGTAGAATCTGCATCTGGCTTTTGCCATATAACAAAGTATCTTGAAGGAGGCTTTGAGTCACATCCAGCGATACTTAACAGAATAAGCCCGCTGAATAATTTAAACCGTGTATTCATTTTTTTCTCCATAAATTACCTAAACCTAAATTATCTAAAATTGCATGAGGTGCATAAACTGCTATTGTATGATATGTTCCATAGCGCCCACTACACTCTTTACTTGCATCACCATAACAATTATGGGTACTAGGGTTATGGCCAATGAGAGCTCCCCCTTGCTCTCTCATTGGAATTGCTGATGGAAATAATACATAAGAGAACTTCAAGGGTACCTTATAAGCAGTAGGTGGATTATGACCAATTCCTATACCAATGGGATCAAATACATGGTTTTGTAAATAAACATGATCTTTTTTACCATCACTCACATAATAGAATGCATTCGCTATCGATAGAGAGTTATCAGCTGGTCCAAAAAGATAGATATCTGTTTTTTCTCCTATACCATGGATGCCACGATTTTTAAGGTCACGCAATCCATTGCCCCCTGTAAAGCTACCTCGGCTATGCATGCTAATAATCGCTTTGTCATTGCCATAACGAGTGATAAAGTCTTGGAATTTCTTCGTCGAATTACTCAAACCCCAAGTGCTCCCTTCAAAAAACTTCTGATAAAACGCTATCCCTAACTCTACTAGCGCATCGTCAGCTTGGGGGAAGTATGTAAAATAAAGGGGGCCTTTTTTATTAACAGCCAATTGGACAGCATTACCCGCAGCATCATCTGGTGAATTAAAAATGCCATTGTAGAACATATA
>NZ_JBHIPB010000066.1:0-1769 GCF_042195825.1 Bartonella sp. AP40SXNS | reverse complement strand
ATGGCAAGGTGCATGTGTCCTTTAATGGCATCTTTACTCCACCAGAGGAAGCCGCTGTTTATGCGGTTCAACATGCGGAGAATAAAAATGAACCACTTTATTTTGTTGTGTTCCCAGAAGCCAATTCTGCTATCTCAGAACTTCTAGTCGCGGGCTATCAGAAGTTTATGGAAAATAACTTTTGGGGTTTGACCAATTCCACACAAGAAGCAAAAGATTTGATGTATAGCTATGGTCTTACAGGATTAGAACTTTATGGACATAGTCGCGGGACAATGACATTGGGGAATATGCTGAATTCTTTCAAACAAGAAGGTGTTCACGGTATAGCCAACGAAAACACGACTATCAATCTCTATGGACCAGCCTTTAATGTTTTAGTTGCATCCGGTCTGTTAGGTTATGTGAGTGATAGCAAACAAACCATTGTTGGTTTTGATGGGAATAGATACGACTTTGTCAGCAGAATTATTGGCGGTAATGGCTATACCTACGAGACAATACCTGCTGGCAGTAACATGTGGAAAGAATGGTGGAGAGTGATCATGAATCCCATAAGCTCCCATACTTGCCTTGGAGATGTGGGGCGTATGTGCAACATGCTTTACGGCTCATCTCATCGTGAACAAGTTCCTTTAAGTAAATCATGGAGTAAAAAATGAAACAAATCTTAAAATTATTAAGTGCGATAACTCTATTGAGTATAGCTGGGTGCCAGTTTAATAAAACTCCCATATCTTCTATAGGGGCATGGGAGAAGCCAGGAGCAGATTTTACGGAGATAGGAAAAGCCTTGTTAGAATGCGGTATGCCAACCCCTTATGATAAGGATCCAGAAAGTAGAAAGCTCAGTAATAATGCAAATGCAACCATTGATGCTTGCATGCTCCAAGCGGGATTTCGCTATAAATATGATGTGGGGGGAGGCTGGTGTGGAAATCATAAAGCTGAAAACTTGCCCATTTGTCGTCCAGGCGCTGTTGTTCCACAGCGCAGTGTCAAGAAGCGCTTGAACAGCCCGTTTTGTAAAAAATATAAAAATAGTCGCAAATGCCAGCCTTAAGTCTTTCTTGTGATGATCAACAATCTGCCATCCTTGCCTTTACTTGGAATGGCGGGATTGTTTTCTCAATTTACCATCTCAACTCAGTTCAGAACTGTCTTGAAAAACGGAGATAAAATATCAACAGGCTTTAGAGCCTTTTTATTGTAAATAAATCCATTGAAAGAGGGGAATAATGAAGAAAATCTTAAAACTGTTGAGTTGTATAGCTCTGTTAAGTATCACTGGATGTGTTAACTCAATTCCCTCACTTTCTCCAGCATTATGGAGAAATAAAATACTTTTAGAATGTGGAGTACCGGACCTTAATAAGGTTGTGGCGCTAGATTTGAATCAATTTGCCAGTATTGAAATGTGTATGGCGCAATCAGGTTTTCGCCCTAGCTTTACAATACAAGATTGGTGTGAAAACCATAAATCGGACAACCTTCCCATATGTCGTCCTGGTGCTGTCATGCCTCAGCGAAGTGTTGAGAGACGCTTAAATAGCCCTTATTGTAAAAAGCATTCAGAACAACTTGAATGCAAACCTTAGGTCTTGCTTCAGCAGAGAAAGCTTTGAATTTACACCAAATAAAGCTCCAGGTTGATGAGCTTGAGAAAGCCTTGTCCGTCCTTACGTGACAAGGTTTTTTTATGCCGCGTCACTTTGACGTTGCTGTTTTGCTTGTTCGATGACATTCAAAAGATCCGATTGTAACCAACG
>NZ_JBHIPB010000065.1:0-1772 GCF_042195825.1 Bartonella sp. AP40SXNS | reverse complement strand
CGGAAGAGGAAGCGCGTATAAACGCAAAGATTGATGCGCAGTTTGCTGACTTTAGAGACCACACCATTGATGTTGCAAGGGCTGCTGGGGGCGTTGCCGCTGCCCTTGCCGGTGGCAATGTTGATGCCGGCGCTGATGCCGCAGGTAATGCCGCTGCAAATAACTACCTCAGCAGTGCTCAACAAGCTCAGATGAATAAAGAATTAAAGGAGTGTCCTGACCTTTTATGTGAAGCAGAAGTGTCTGCGAAGTGGTCTGCGATTAGTACAGGGCAAGATATAAGCTTTGCGGCAGGTATGGTAGCTGGTGTACCGGCTGAAATATACGATACGCTTGATGGTTTTTTCCAAATAGCCAAACATCCCGAAGAGACTTTGAAAGCGCTCAAAGATTTTTTCAGCAGTGGTGAGATTTTGGCGACAATTGGTCGGACCCTTGGACAGTCCTATGTAGATCGCATTAATAAAATGGAGGAGGAATATGAGCGAGCCGGTGCTGGTGGATCCTTTAAAGCTGGACTTGAATTTGGAAAATTATTGACTGAAACAGCATCCCTAATGACAGGAGTTGCTGGAGCAGCCAAGGGAGGCATAAAGCTTGTTGGCAAGCTTACCGAAAAAGCTCTTGCCAAATTAGTAGCTAAGGCTGAGGTAACGGCTGCAAAAGCAGGCAAAGACATCGCTCAATCAACGGAAAAAATAAGCGATAAAGCTGTTGCAGTTCATGAGCAAACAGGAAACAAAGCTTCTCAGACAATTGAAGAAGTCAGAAATAAAATAAAAGATATTTATCCAGAAAAAGACATTGCTCAATCAACGGAAAAAATCAGAGATGAAATTGCTAAAACTCAATATTTCACACAAGGAGAACATTTATGGTCAGACAGAAAATCCACTGTTTTTGAGCTTGAAATACCTCACAAAGGAGAAATAATTACTCAAAAATATGAAGTTTATGAGAGTGAAAAGCTGTTTAATCCTTACCGAATTGTTACTTGGATAGAAAAAGGGAAAGAAGTAGAAGGTACAAATATTGAAAAGATGACAGCAGGAAGAGCGCCCATAGGATTTGATGATAAATCCATTGAATTCCATCACATATTGCAAACACATGATGGTCCTTTAGCAATGGTGACAAATGAGTTTCATAAAAAATATCATCGTATCCTTCATAATAGGCCTAAGGAAATGGGATCAGATATTGATAGAGATTTGTTTAAAAAGTTGAGAGAAGAACTTTGGATGTTATGTGCTGAATGTTATAAACCGAAAGATACAAAAATTAAAAAATAACAATTTATAGGAGAACAAATTATGAAAACTTACACCTTAGATGATGTTGCAGAGTTGGTTGAGAAATATAGTGATATTGTTGATTTTGGCACTGCAGAGGATGCGGTTAGTAATGAAAGGATTGAAGAAGCTGAGAAAATTCTTGGTGTAAAGTTTACAACTTCTTATAAAGACTTTTTAAAAAATTATAAAGGAGGAGAAATTGGAGGTTATGAAATATTTAGCATTTATAACGCAAGTTTTGATAAGTGTCCTGCTGGTGATATTGTTTTCTATCATTTGACGGATATAAAAAATGGTTTCACAAAACCAAATCAGCTTGCCGTGAATAGAACTGATTTTGGTGAAACATTTTACTTTGATTATACTCAGTTTCAGGATGGTGAATGCCCACTTTACGTCGAGATTCCATCTGGAGCGTCACATTATTATGCAAGTAATTTTTATGAATTTCTCTGTAAAAGAATTAAAGAGCACGCA
>NZ_JBHIPB010000064.1:0-1804 GCF_042195825.1 Bartonella sp. AP40SXNS | reverse complement strand
CCTCGTATCCCTTGTGTAAAGAGCACTGAAGATTTTTGGAAATTTGTAACTGCAGGGCGTGAACTGGGGCATTTGCATATGAACTATGAAACTGTAGAACCTTATCCTGTAACCTTTAAAAAAGGTGATC
The DNA here is from genome assembly GCF_042195825.1 of Bartonella sp. AP40SXNS. Taxonomy (NCBI): domain Bacteria; kingdom Pseudomonadati; phylum Pseudomonadota; class Alphaproteobacteria; order Hyphomicrobiales; family Bartonellaceae; genus Bartonella; species Bartonella sp. AP40SXNS. Next base: position 1,674 of record NZ_JBHIPB010000064.1, on the reverse strand, counting down.
CAAAACTCACTGATATCCCTAATCCTGAAAAATTCTATTATGTTACAGAAATGAATTTTTTTGGGAATAGTAAAGTAAAAGATAAATCGACAGTTTTTTACAACAGCAATGTCACAATGACAGATATCCCTCTTGAAGCTTATGAATATATCGTCAATGGTAAACCCGCTCTTGAATGGGTTATGGAACGGCAATGTGTAAAGACTGATAAAAAGAGCGGCATTGTTAATGATGCCAATCGCTATGCTGTTGAAACCGTTGGAAACCCTGCTTATCCTTTGGAGTTGTTTCAAAGGGTTATTACCGTAAGTTTAGAAACAATGAAAATCGTTAAGAACTTACCAAATTTGGTATTAAGAGAAACTGAATAACTTATAAAGCATGCTTACAAATGGGTATGATAAACTCGTAAGGGGTATAGAGCTTATAACTGTAGTCTATACCCCTTTATACATTGCTTGCATACAATCTTTAAAAGGATAATTTATCATGCGTTATTCTAAAAAGAAGAAACTTGCACTTTTAGATACTCTTATTTGGATTGCCTTTAAGAGGTTATATCGTAATCTAAAATGAGTGCTTTATTGTTTTCAAAAGCTTTGTTTAAGGAGAGTTATATATATATTCATTTTGCTTATAGGTTTTGAAGGTGTAAAAATCGTCAAAACCCCCTCAAAACGTATATTATTAGTTAAATTTATAGGTTGTGTTATCAATATGGGTTGTTTTTTTAAGATCTGTAAAATCTTAACCTATTGAAAAATAACGTTTTTGCTTTTTATCGTTTTTTTACATAATAGCAGCAACCCTCAAAACTCAAAACCCCGTCAAAACTCATAACTATAATGATCTTGATAGCATCTCTTATGAGTTACAAGCTATCTTTTGAAAAGCTTTAAAGGATCATATGATTTTCATAAAGCACGTTGTAATCATTCTCTAAATCATAAGGTTATCTATTCAAAAGAACTGATTAAAATTCATAAAAGGGATTTTGATAACGTAATCAGTTTTTAATTTCATACGCTTTTCATAAGACACGTGTTAATCACTCACTAGAAATATAATTTTATCTTTTAAAAAGAACTAATCAAAATAACAAAAGCCTATTAAAAAGGATTTTGCTAATTTCTATAATTATCAATCCCTCTTTAGATAGTTTCATAAGTGTTTTCATAACAGTCTCTAAATTACAATTATCATATGTATCATTTTTATCATGAAAATGAAAAATAACACCATGGCTATAAAGCATATAACAGCTATAGAGAATGCGTAAAAATAACAGCCTTATTTGAATAAAGCAAAAATGCAAATGAATGCGTTGGTTATAAAGATCATCTCTATAAAAAACTGTTAAGTTGCAAATGTGTTATAAACAAAATTCACAAAAAAATTAAAAATCATTTAGTGAAAAAAACTGATAGGTTATAAAGATAAAAATACGCATTATGAGAGCGTTTATAAATATTATAAATGTATAATTCAAAAAACAACACAATCGTTTCATAAAGCCCATAATATAGCTTTAAAAGCACATAAATATAAAAGAAGCAATTAATAAGCACATGATATTATCAATACATAACGCATCTAAAAAAATACAAAAAAATATCAAAAAAGATAAAATATTATTTGACAATAAATACGTATTTTGTTATATAAATAATCAAG
>NZ_JBHIPB010000063.1:0-1840 GCF_042195825.1 Bartonella sp. AP40SXNS | reverse complement strand
ATAATCGTTCTCATATTTACACGCCGCAAACGCTGTATTTAATTGCAGATCATATTGATGTCTCAGAGAGCGAATTGACTTATGGTGGTTTAGACTTTCAAAGCACCAATGCTCTTGATATTCACAATGCGCGGCTCCAAGCCGTGACAGATGAGGGGGGGACTGGAGATATTCTCTTTATTGCTCCAAGCGTTATGGTGGATAAGGCAACTTCTGTTTTAGCGGCACGAGATTTCGTGATCAAAACGGGGGAGCTTGGAAATAGCGGTCAATTGGCATCGGGGCAGGATTTAGCTTTTAGCGTGACGGGCAATGTGACCAACAGCAAAACGGGCTTAATTTATGTGAAGGGCAATGGTGCTTTACAAGTTGATGGGGCTTTGTTGAATGATTTTGGCACCATAATGGCAGAAGGTGATTTATCTTTTACCAATGCGGCTGGCAGCGGAAAAAGTCTTTCCCTTGTTAACAAAGCAGGCTTTATTCAAGCTGGTGGAAACTTAAATATCCAAACCAACACCCTGAAAAACGAAGCTGATAGCACGCCTGTCATCACAGAAAAAACCGAATATAGCGATATTTCATTCGAAAAACCAGAGGGTTATTATTTACTCAATGAACGGAATTTATATCACGATATGGGCTGGGATCGTTGGGGTAGTGGAAGTCTTTCTGATAGAGAGTTTGGGTTTGAAGGTCCCCGAGACTTTCTGTTTGATTGGCAACTTTGGAATAACAAAGAAGGAACCTATGGCACCGCAATTTCAAGCGATGGAACAGTCTATAAGGCTTTTACTTGGGAATATGACAAGACAAACAGTAATATAGAACGCTATCAATGGAATAATTGGTCACATATGACAGAAAAGACTGTAACACAAGCATTTTCGCATAAACCAACTGTTTCGGGGGTAATACAATCTAGTGGCAATCTCATCATTAATGCTGATACCATTGACAACCATTATAGCACTATAAAAGCGGGGGGAAATGCCGATATCCACGCTGGTGTGCTGACCAATCTGGGTGTAACGGCTTATAAAAAAACCTTTATGAGTTGTAATGCCAATACGCAGAATGGTTATTGTTATGGCTATAAAGCTGATGGAAGCCGCGATGTTTCTTTAGATATAGCCGGTGGCAAATTTCGTCATATCCGCTCAGAAGCTTTGGAGAGCGTTCCTGGTCTTGTCCAAGCGGGCGGCACTTTAAATCTGGTGGTCGATCAACCCAATAACACGGCAGCGGAAGGTTCGATTACAGGGGATGCACATTTTAAAGCACAAGCAGTTGAAGGCAATCCACTGGAGTCCTTAAGTGGTTTAACTGGGGCTGGCGCTCTCTTTACACCAAAAGTCGATCTCAATAATGCGGGGGAACTTTCTGAGGGGCTCCCTTTACCAAAGCCCCAATCGGGTGGGGTTGGGGGCACGCTACCCAATCAAAATTTCATTTATGAAACGCGGGCAGAATTTCTTGATGTCGGCAAGTTTTATGGCTCAGCCTATTATTTGAACAGAATTGGTTACAATCCTGACAGAGAGATTTTTTTCTTAGGCGATGCTTATTTCGAAAAGGAATTGATTGAAAAACAAATGCGTGATCTTGTGGGGCAAGGTTTGGGCAAAGGTTCCTTTATTCCTGGAAGTGATGCCATTGAACAAGTCAAAACCTTGCTGGATGTCGGGGCAGACTATGCAAAAGCCCACAATCTCCCCTTTGGTGAGGCTTTGAGTGAAGAACAATTGGCGTCCCTAGAAGCTCCGATGGTGATTTATGTGCGCCAACAGGTCAAGGGCATGGATGTTTATGCACCGGTGCTTTACATCCCTGAAAAAGA
>NZ_JBHIPB010000062.1:0-1854 GCF_042195825.1 Bartonella sp. AP40SXNS | reverse complement strand
ATATACAAAGCCTCTTTTTAGTTAGGAAAAAACAACACACTAAAACCCTTAGACTCTAAATGTATTATATTTATGTCAAAAAACATAATCAAAAAGACAAGCATTTAGGTCCCAACACAGAGAGCACAAACAAAACAAAAGACTCAAAATGTTCACACTCTAAGCAATGATTCTCTACTCTAAGTTCCAAAGAGATCAATAATGCTAAAATGTGTCTTTTTTATGTTTTGAAGGTGTTTTTAAGTTTTTTTCATTGGAGAGTTTGTTATGAAAAAAAAATATTCCACACCAAATTTAATTAAAGTTATCTCTCTTAGTACGGTAATGGCCACACTTTTATCGAGTGTTTCTCCTGTTTTTGCGGCGAATCTCTCAATAACAGGAGAGATAATTAGAAGCACAAATAGTGTTAATGTTATGTATCCGCATGGTAGTCATGGGAGTGTTGTTTTTTCTGGTGATGATGACTTCTGTGGTGCAGACAACGTTGTTGGTCGTGGCGGCAAACAACAACAAGGAATTGCTGATAATCGACGAATAACCGCAGAGCAACAATATAATAGATTTATTACTGATCAAGCGTTTAATGGTCGTCATCCTTATGGTACGACCACTGAACAGGTGATTTGGACTGGTGATGGATACACGGGTAGCACTAATGGTAAAGTTTTGGGTGGTTATATAGGGGGAAGTACTGGTGGTTTTATTAATGCATTGCCTGAGGCTTATGGTGCTTATTCTTTTGCAACAGGGTGTGGGTCTGCAGCGACGGGTAATTATTCAACCGTTTTTGGTTCAGGTGCGACAGCAAAGGCTGGAGGAGCGCAAGCCTTTGGTGTTTCCGCACTTGCAGGTGGTATAGCAAGTATTGCTATGGGCGTGGGATCAGAGGCGTCGGGGAAATCTTCAGTTGCTATTGGAGGGCTTGCAACTGCATTAGGTACAAATAGTGTTGCTTTAGGTACAGATGCTGAAGCTTTGGGGGCAGGTGCTATTGCAATAGGGGGCAGGCACTTTGAAAAAAACGCAGATAATCCTATCGGAAAAGTAATCGCGTATGCTGAAAATGCGATTGCTATAGGTACGCAAGCGTATGCTGTAACGGAAAATTCGGTTGCCATTGGTGTAAATTCAAAGGCGCTTGTTAATGATGGTGTTGCTGTAGGTGGAGGATCTATCTCTGATAGAAACAAGAATGTTGCTGGTTATGATCCTACAACAGGTAAAGAGACAACAAAAACCGGTATAGCATGGAAAAGCACAACAGGAGCTTTTAGTGTAGGAGATGTAGGTGGCGGGGGTAATGGTAAGCTAACACGACAAATTACCGGTGTGGCTGCGGGTAGTGAAGATACTGATGCAGTGAATGTTGCACAGTTAAAAGCGTTGCGAGATTTGGCATCAGGAGTTTGGAAACTCTCTGCTAACGATACCGATCCTACAGACGTGAATCCAGGCAGTACAATAGATTTTTCAGTGAAAAATAGTGAAGTAGGAAAAGATAACTTAAAAATTGCAGAAAATACTGCAGAAAGTAAGCATAAAATTGAATTTACTTTGAGTGATACTCTCAAACTTACAAGCGTCATTACAGGCAATAGTACGATGAGTGATGATGGCTTTGTGATTAAGGACGGTCCTAGCATGTCTGGGGGTGGTATTGATGCTGGGGGTAAAAAGATTACATCAGTGTCTGATGGCACTGGAGCGAACGATGCAGTTAATTTTTCACAGTTAAGCAAAATCAATGAGAGTCTTTCGTCCACAGCGAAAAATTTGGAAACGGCTATGGCGAATACATCAAAATATTTTGGTGGAGGTGCAGGAGTTGCTGGTTCTGCCATGACGGGACCA
>NZ_JBHIPB010000061.1:0-1913 GCF_042195825.1 Bartonella sp. AP40SXNS | reverse complement strand
CTTTATCTTTGCTGCTTCGTTTCTTGACCATCTTTCCAACCACATAAATGGGCTCCCTGCTTGTTATGCTTCAAAATATCTCTTGCAAGGTTGGAACTGATGACCTCAACATCCTGATTATCCAAATAAATGGGCAACCAGCCACCACAAGAAACAGACCTATTTGCCGCGCACCCAACGAGAAAGTTCAGAGCGCACACCAGCATCACTTTTTCGATTAACTTCATTTTCTACCTCAAGACGGGTTGTTGCTGTCTTTAAAGCATTCTCTGTTTGCTTTTGCCGTTCGCTTTGCTTGCCAAGCTGAAACGCCTTGGCTAAAGCCATAAAAAAAACGGCTAAAGCCGCTGTAAACATAAGAGAATATTTCTTTAGCCAAAAAATCATAAGCGTTGCTCCCCAAACCGCTTGGCGACAATCACTATGCCCGTTACAGCCGCTAAAACCATCATGCCTGCTAATGCCCATTGCACCGGACCATTGCCTGCTAACAAGCCACCAAAACCAGAACAAGACCCTATAATCGGGGCAAGCGCTTCTATCTTTAAAAGACCGCTTGCTGTTTTCGTTTCTACCCTTTGATAATTCGAAGAAACATAAGCCCCTTTTACCCATAATCCCGCTTCTGCTGCTCGACGGTTGGCTAAACCCGCAAGAGGCTTCCCACCGACCTTATTCCATTTCTGTAATTCTAAGGGTACGGCTTCATAATCCCCTTGATTAAGCTTCTTCAATAAGGTTGACTTGCGAAAAGCAGCTGTTCCTACATTATAGCAAAATGAGACCAATGCCGCGAATTGGCAATCCGTTAACGAAACCGTCACCGCTTCCTCGACTGTCTTCTCAAATTGCTTTAAGTCTTCACAAAGGATTTCTTCCGCTTGCTTTTGCGTAATACGCATGCCTTTTTTGACAAGGGGGTGACCTGCATTGCTGGTGTGACCATAACCAATCGTCCAGACACATGCCGTGTCTCTATAAGCCTCTAAACGCAAACCTTCCCATTGTTTGATAAGCTCTAATCCTTCTTTCGATATCTTTCTCATCTGACGCTCCATAAAAAAAGCCCCACAAAAGTGGAGCCGGATAAAAATGTTTTCTTATGATCTCTATTGACTATGCTCTTTGATCAGCTGCTCGACTTCGTCAACACCAAAGCCAAGCTGAAAGAGCGGCGCATATTCACTTTCCTGTAATTCATACTGACAACGCTTTTCGACAAAATCACCATTTGAATCAAACGGTATTTCTGTTGTTCGACAAACCTTATGCGTATCATCTTCTACCCCCTCTTCCCCTTCACTGAGTTCTTTGACAAAAAACCAATAAAAACGCGTTGTCAAAAGCATCTCTAGCCTTCTTACTGTTTCAACTTTGTCAAAAGAAAGCATGTTCAGATAATCTTCTTTGCTATTTAAATGTTCTGGATAATCTATCATCTCTCCCTCCTAAACAAAATGACGCGTATGGCTACATCCACGCGCCGCAACTTGTTCATTTACACCATTGACGATCATGGTGGCTCGAGTAAAACGCCCATTATCCGTTGTATTACTCCAGCTACCACCCCCTAACAATGCTCTCATTTCAAACGTATTTTGCGTACGGCTTATGGGTATAGGAAACGTGCCCGATAAAAATTGCCAAACATAACCGCAACCATCCTCACAACCGATATGCGAGATCATTCGACGATTCGCCGTATCCTTATATCCACCTGAAACCTTAGAGGTTGGTTCTTTCTTGCCAACAATATGTGTCTTTTCATTGCTTCCATACATAGCAGAAGCAAACGCTTCATCACTCAGTAAAGATTTTTTAACACGCGTCATATCTGTTACATGTTCGGTATAATTACGGTTTGTTGTTATATTGGTACGATACATTGATTTCGTATTTTCACCCGTCCCTGA
>NZ_JBHIPB010000060.1:0-2085 GCF_042195825.1 Bartonella sp. AP40SXNS | reverse complement strand
AGCAAGGAAGCAGTTTACGTGTAGACATAAATGTTATGTTGGGAGGAGGCGATTGGACTGGTGGCTCTAACAATGATCATCTTGTGCGGAACTTTGCGCATTCTCGTTATGTAGAAGATGAAAAAATAGGCGCTCGTGGATGTAGCGAGTCACTTTATTATAATTAGCGCGAGATTGATTAGAACATTATTTTATCCAACCTCACTTTTGTGGGGCTTTTTTTATGGAGCGTCAGATGAGAAAGATATCGAAAGAAGGATTGGCACTTCATCTTGAAGTTTTAAAATCAAAGCTTTTTCTACTAAACTCATGATGTCAACCAGAGCAGTACAATCTTATCACTCATATTTTCATATCTAGAAAATTGAGATAATGCCATCCATAAATCGCATAAGAAGTTAGAATCTACCTTCATTGCATACCTCTGTAGACTTGTTCTCTCAAACATGCCGGCAATCCTTTAGGTGTGATTTTTGTTGAAGGCAGCACCTTTTCTGTTCCATCCGGTTTTTGAATGGTGATGGCAGAACAGTCCATGAATCTTTTTTTGATTTTATCCTGATTAAGGTAACAATGGACTACTTGGAGCACGTCGATACACCCAATCATTTTTACGCAAGTAATCTGTTAAATTCTTTGGTCTTATCTCCAACATCTTCGCGGCTTCAATCAAACCAAACAAACCATCAGAGCGTTTTAAGCCTTCTAAAGCTTTTGCTTTTGGTGCTAATTCTGAAATAACATGGTCTTTCTGCTCAATTTAATTTTGTAGATGATTTAAGGCGCCAAGTAATACTTCGGGTTTGGAGTAATCAATTTGTGGAATAGCTACTTGTCTTTCCAACGGTCAATTATCTTTGCTCGTAAGGCAGTGCTGTAACCAGAAACAAGAATTAAGCATTCACGCTTTGGCAGGTTATAACAAGGGCGGCTTTCACCTTTGTTATCAAGGTAGTGCCCACCAAAATCAACCTCCTCAAATTTGAGGGCGTTAAGTTCTTCAAACGTTTTCTTGATGTCAAGCATAATATTTTCATGCCTTTTGCCACATAATTCAGTAATTTTAATAATGGTATTCATAAAGAATTTTTAGATGTTAGACGTTCCTTAATGACACTTTAAAAGAGTTCTGGGCACTAAGAAACACGGCAATCTAGCCTGTCGTTACGCTTTTCCCCGAAGGGTGTTATATGGTATAACCACACCTGACAAAGTTATTATATGCGTGTAGCATACAATGAGTTAAAGCTTTTAAATTGCGGAAGATTAGTTATTTAGGCAACTAATCCGCTAGTTGTTTTGAGGTATTTTTGAGGCACCTGATTCGAAAATACCTATTACTATAGAATTGTCCAGCAACAAAAATTACTTCTTGCTAAGAAAACGTTTCACATACTGTACAGTGTACATAATAAAAATTATTATTTATCAATGCGTTATGTGTACAATGTACAGTCGATTTGAAAATTCTGTCGCTAGCGATAGTTTGCGCTCGCCTGCCCCGCAACGAAGCCAACCCGCTGGTAAGTACCTTTTGAATTGATTTTATTGATTTTTTTATGAAAAAAACAAAGCATAAGTGATAATCTGTTTTTAAAATTGCAATAAGAATATGTAATGCCTAAACTCATAAGGATATGGAATATATAGATAAAGCTTGAGAACATGATCTAGCCTTTTTTATTAGCAGCGTATTCTCGACGAAAAAGTTGTCTCTGTATATTTTGGGTTAATCTTTCATTGGCATATTATGCAATAGCACTTGCAATCTCTGGCTTTGACATGACCTCAGAAGTTGAGGGACCCTCTTGTTTTGCAATAGGGAATTGATCTCCGTCATCTCTTTGAAACACATTCCCTCCCATTTTCAAATCAACATGCTTTGGAAAACTGCCTCCCTTGATAAAATCATGGGGTAAGATTTCTTTCTTTCCAAACAGTGTGTAAGTTACGCCGCGTTTTGTTTCGTTTACTTTAAAAAATTTAAGAGGTATTGGTGTTCCAGAACCAATGATATCTGTCTCAAGAAACCTTGCTGTTGCCTTTTCTTTAATATAAACACCTCTTCTTATACGCTTTATTTGG
>NZ_JBHIPB010000059.1:0-2094 GCF_042195825.1 Bartonella sp. AP40SXNS | reverse complement strand
ATATACAAAGCCTCTTTTTAGTTAGGAAAAAACAACACACTAAAACCCTTAGACTCTAAATGTATTATATTTATGTCCAAAAAACATAATCAAAAAGATAAGCATTTGAGTCTCAATACAGAGAGCACAAACAAAACAAAAGACTCAAAATATTCACACTCTAAGCAATGATCCTCTACTCTAAGTTCCAAAGAGATCAATAATGCTAAAATGTGTCTTTTTTATGTTTTGGAGGTGTTTTTAAGTTTTTTCATTGGAGAGTTTGTTATGAAAAAATTATATGCCCCACAAGCAGCGAGTAAATTAAAACGTTCTCGTTTTTCTTTGGTTAAAGTTCTTTCGTTGGCTATAGCTGCTACATTCTTATCGAATGTTACGCCTGTTTTTTCAGCAAATCCTGATTTTAGAAACACCTTTCTTGAAGGTGTAAAAAGTGTTGGTATATCTTATCCACAAAGCATTCTCTCTGTTGCTGGTTTGAATGATTCTGAAGACTATGCAAATTTTCTAATCAATTTTTTTTCTGATACGGATGATAATAGTTCCATAATAAATGTTTTGACAGAAGGTAGCCGTTTTGCGCGAGTTGGAAATGTTGGTGATAAAAAAGCGCTACAACTTACAAGAAGTATTCATACGAATTCTATAGATGGTGCAGATTTTTCAAACCCTTCTGGTTTGTTAAGAACAGTATCGACCCAAAGAGCTGCAGCAAAAGGCAATGGTCATCCTCTGGAGCAGGGTTATAGTGCGAGTGCAAAAGGTTATGATGCTATTGCGTTAGGTCCATTGGCGGAAGCAAAACAAGATAGAAGTATTGCTATAGGTTTGTCTTCTTACGCTAATGCTCATAATAGTATTGCGATTGGTTCTGCTCCAGACTTTGCTACTGAAGAGCAAAGAACAACTGCTGGAGATGAAAAAGCAATTGCCATAGGTTTTCAAGCTAGAGCTTTCGGCAAGTTTACAATAGCGTTGGGGGATTCTGCTGGCACTACGCGGGAAGATGCGATTGCTATTGGTCATCATGCAAATGCGTTTAGTCAGCATTCGATAGCTATAGGTTCTAAGGCACAGGTGGATGAGGGGGGGGAGCGTGGTATTGCTCTAGGTTATCAAGCCCGGGTATCAAATGAAGTGGATAGCATTGCTATAGGCTACATGGCTCATGCTTTAGGCAAAGACAGCATCGCGATAGGTTCCGAATATAATGAATCGGTTGGGCCAGACGATCATACATTTGCAAAAGGTGATTATTCAACGGCTGTGGGTGCTGTTTCTAAGGCTTTGGAGTATGGTACGACTGCTGTTGGTCATCGTGCACAGGCACTTAGTAAGCATGCTATTTCTCTTGGATTTTATTCGAAAGCAGAGGGAGAGGGGGCTATCGCTATCGGTGTTGATTCTGTGGTTTCGGTGAATGATGGCGTTGCTATAGGAAGAGCTTCTGTAGCTGATAGGGCTGCAGGTGTTTCAGGATATACTTCTTCGCTGCAGGGGCCGACAAAAAACACTGAAGCGCAATGGAAAAGTACGCAGGGTGCAGTGAGTGTTGGTAATCCTAGTAAGGGCATAACGCGGCAGATTATAGGTGTAGCAGCTGGTAGTGAGCCTACTGATGCAGTAAATGTTGTACAGTTAAAAGACTTAGAAAGTGTCGTAAGAAATGGTGGTTGGAAACTATCTGTTGGGGGTAAGGATGATAAGACCGTTATCATGGACAGCGCGGTAGATTTTTCCGCTGGAAGTACAAATCTTCAAATTAGCAAAGGCAAAGATAATAATATAAAATTTGATCTAGCTAAGGAAATTGCAGTCAATAAAGTAACTGCAGGAAACAGTACCTTAGATGCAACAGGCTTAGTGATTACAGGTGGACCGAAAATAATCATTTCTGGGATAGATGCTGGGGGTAAAAAGATTACAGGAGTGTCTGATGGCACTGGAGCGAACGATGTAGTTAATTTTTCACAGTTAAGCAAAACCAATGAGAGTCTTTCGTCCACAGCGAGAAATCTGGAAACGGCTATGGCGAATACATCAAAATATTTTGGTGGAGGTGCAGGAGTTGCTGGTTCTGCCATGACGGGACCA
>NZ_JBHIPB010000058.1:0-2257 GCF_042195825.1 Bartonella sp. AP40SXNS | reverse complement strand
TATATTACACAAAACGTGTAAAAATGCAAGCCTTAATACATAAAAACCGCATCAAAATGAATTGATACGGCTTTTATTATCAAAACAGCTAGCGATCTAAATAAACGATTAAAATAACCAATCGAAATATAAAAGAACATCTCTTTATTGCACAAAACGTATCAAAAAGCAAGCTGTTAAGTAAAATAAAAATGGGATTCACACTGTAGATTCAGTGATTTATAATTATCATTTATCAAATCAATTTAAATCATAATGAATAAAATGAGCGCTGTTAAATTACCTTCTTTTCAAACAGAAGAACAATCTTCTTTTCGTCAACTTCCCCATAATATTGAAGCAGAGAAAGCTTTGCTGGGTGCTATCATTATCAATAATAATGCTCTTGATAGCGTTTCTGATTTTTTAAAAGCAGAGCACTTTTTTGAACCGTTGCATCAAAAGCTTTTTGATATCATTTCACAAATTATTCAAAATGGAAAAGTTGCAGATCCCATTACTATTAAGCCCTTTGTTGAAAATGATGCGAAAATTGGTGACATCACTGTATATAATTACGTGGTGCGTTTAGCTACCGAGGCAGTCACAATCATTAATACTAAAGATTATGGGAGCGTCATTTATGATCTGTTTATCCGACGCTCTTTAATTAACCTTGGCACTCAAGTTGTGAATAGAGCTTATGATGTTTCTGTAGAACTTACAACATCACAACAAATTGAAACTGTTGAAAATCAGTTGTTTGAATTGGCAGAAAAGGGAAAATACGGGGGTGGGTTTGAAAATTTTGATACAGCCATTGCAAAAGCACTTAACATGGCAAGTGCAGCGAAAAAGCGTTCTTCAAGGCTCTCAGGGATAGCTACCCATATCAAAACACTTGATGAGAAAATGGGAGGGTTACAAGCATCTGATTTGATTATCCTTGCGGGGCGCCCTGGGATGGGGAAGACCTCACTGGCGACCAATATTGCTTTTAATATTGCCAATGCTTGCAAGCGTCATGATAACAGCCAAGCCAATGAAGGGGGTATTGTTGGTTTCTTTTCACTTGAGATGTCAACTGAACAGCTTGCAACTCGTATTATCTCAGAGCAAATAAAGGTTTCTTCTTCTGATATGCGCCGTGGTAATATCTCAGAAGAGCAATTTGCAAAAATTATTCACGCAATGCGTTCCTTACAAACAATCCCTCTTTATATTGATCAAACGGGTGGGGTGTCTATTGCACAATTGTCCGCTCGTGCAAGGCGTCTTAAACGACAACATGGTCTAGATGTCTTGATTATCGATTATATCCAACTCATGACAAGCGGTTCAAAGCGTTCATTAGAAAATCGCGTTCAAGAAATTACAGCCATTACCACCGGATTAAAAGCACTTGCAAAAGAACTCAATATTCCCATCATTGCTCTGTCACAACTTTCGCGTCAAGTTGAAAACCGAACCGATAAACGTCCACAACTCTCCGATTTACGTGAATCTGGTTCAATTGAGCAAGATGCCGACATTGTGCTGTTTGTTTATCGTGAAGAATACTATCTCAAAAATGAAGAACCAAAAGAAGGCACCGCTGAGTATAGCAAATGGCAAGATGCAATGGAGCAAGCCAAGGGTAAAGCCGAGGTTATTATAGCAAAACAACGCCATGGTCCGACAGGAATCGTTCCCCTTGCCTTTCAATCCGATTTTACACGCTTTAGTGATTTAGAACATAATGTAACACTTTAAATAATTGTTATTAGCTAACTGAAAACATTGTAAAAACACATAAAACATGTTATGATCTTTACATCATTTAATGGGACTTACAAACATGCTTAATAAAGTGATTTTAATTGGCTATTTAGGTGCTAATCCAGAAAGCAAAACAATGTCATCTGGCATCGAGGTGGTCAATTTTCGAATGGCAACGTCTGAGAGCTATACAGACAAGGCAACCAATAAGAAAGTAGACAAAACCGAATGGCATTCCATTGTGGTGTTTAATCCACACTTGGCAAAAGTAGCACTCCAGTATCTGAATAAAGGCAGCAAAGTTTATATCGAGGGGCGACTACAAACCCGTAAATGGCAAGATAAAAACGGTGTTGATCGCTATGTAACAGAAGTCATATTGCCTCAGTACAAAGGCGAGTTAAAGCTTTTAGATGGCAAAAATGATGATAATCAAGATCAGTCATCACCTTATGACAGAAGCTTTCACAAGCCTCTTGATACGTCTCATACCGTTATGAATGATAGTGTTCCTTTTTAA
>NZ_JBHIPB010000057.1:0-2302 GCF_042195825.1 Bartonella sp. AP40SXNS | reverse complement strand
TTGCTTAATATACATATCATAAAAGAGAGCATTCATAAAAGAAAGCCGTGTCAAGTGATATGACGCGGCTTTCAAATGTCTATCCTTATGAATCTAACCCTAAGCAAGGTAATGAATGCATATATACAAAACGTATTATATTACAAGCGCTCTATTAGAGATATGAAAACTTATCAAAAGAAATGTAAATAATGCGTATGATCTTTAATCACTCATTTGAATGAGAGAGCCTATAAATGCTTTTTGTCGCCATTAAGTATATCAATCATAATGTCTTTATCTTAAAGAGATTTATTTAAAACAAAGCCCATGATCAAAATGCTTCTTTTAAAACGTTTCAATATACTAAGCTCAAAATCGAGCTGAGTGAATTCAAATAACGCATTCTATAAAATCAAAACGCTTGTTAGCTTTAACAAAACTTGTTTTTTACATTTACGAGTATTGGTTTTCAAAACAATCTCTCATAAGACAAATAAATAACCGCTTTTATCAAACGAAAGGCTTTAAAAACTGTTATTAAACATCAGTTTCAAACGTTTCTTATAAAAATCTCATTTTATTTTCAAACGTTTAAATGTTCATTTAGAGAGGTTCTCATAAGCATCTTTTTATTTTGTACTCAAACATAACTTCTTTGCAAATTAATTGCTCTATATTTGGCTAGCAAAATCAACCAATTCAATTTTGGAGGCATTAACTTTAGAATAGAGCATTCTTTAATCAGAGTAGCTTTTTCTAAAAATTTAGAAAAATCTCATGCCTTGTGATATTATAACGATTTTGAAGTTTGTTTGCTTATCTTGTCTAAAGAGATGCCCTCAAATTTGAGGAGACCTCATTTGGTTTCGAATTTTTAAACTATAACTTTTAAAACGTTTTTTAGTACCAAGTCTAAAGTAGGTAGTAATTCTACTGCCATGGCATTATTTGCTTCCATTTTTTTGTGGAAGCGAATAGTTCCATTCTTAAAGACTAGCCTGCAATCTATTCATTAAAAGGCTTTTCATTTCATAAGATATAGCATTTTGAATTTCATGACCTTTATTTCCTACCTCGGTAAAAAAATACCGTGGTTATAAAATCGATCTTGTCTTTAAATCCTTTTATGCAATCTTTAAAATGTTCGGTGTTATGATGATGCTGTTATGACAGCTCTCTATTTTGCGCTCGCCAATTTTGGCGAATGTTAATTTGCTCTTTTATGTGATTAACAATCCAATCTTTAAAACAAGATGTGATCTTTAAACGTATGTTATCGATATTTTCAAACGACTAAATTTAAAACAATGTGATTTGTGCTGTGATAAAAACGTATCATAAAATTTATGAACTGTTATGAATGATATCGGCTTTTCATTTTATTTGAATACACACATGCGTTATAATATTTACATCATGATTTGCTTTTTATGGTCTATTCATACATGCCAATCTTATATAAAAAATGGTCAAATGAATCACGTATAAAAATGTGGATTCTTAAGTGGATTCATATAAAATAATTTCACACAACCTATTGACTTTATTTCATTTTTTGATATGATAGCTTATCAGCTGGTACAAAGAAGATGTTGAGCATGTGAACAAATGGCGCGAACATGCAAGAGAGGATTTTCGATTTTACAATGGTGATCAGTGGAATGAGGCTGATTTAGCGGCGTTAAAAGAGCAACGCCGCCCCGTTATGACGTTTAACCGTATTGCACCATTGGTTAATGCCGTTGTGGGTTCAGAGCGTAACAATAAACGAGAGGTGCAATTCATTCCCCGTCAAATAGGCAAGGCATTGCCAAGTGAATTGCTTACAGGAGCAGCGGAATGGTTTCGCGACATGGCACATGCTGAATATGCAGATAGTGATGCTTTCCAAGACGCTGTCATCTGCGGCATGGGGTGGACTGATACCCGCCTTGATTATGAAAACAGTCTTGATGGTGAACCGGTTATTACGCGTTTAGATCCTTTAAAAATGGTTTGGGATAGTGCAGCGGTGCAACCGAATTTAACCGATGCACAACGCATGTGGTATGTAGACCGCAAGCCCTTGGAAGTAGCCAAGCAGATGTTTCCAAAATCTCATTGGACAGAGCTGAGTGCGGATTGGGCGCGTGATGGGGTTGCTTATGAGGGCATTCATCATAATGATCTTGAAGCTTATAATGATGAGAAGGGCATTGATGTTGAAAACGGTCGACGGATGATCACACTTGTTGAAGGACAACATAAACAAAAATACAATAAAGTCAATAGTTTGTTTGTAATTATTTTATATGAATCCACTCAAGAATCCACACTTTTA
>NZ_JBHIPB010000056.1:0-2340 GCF_042195825.1 Bartonella sp. AP40SXNS | reverse complement strand
GCAGGATTTAGTCTTTAGCGTGACGGGCAATGTGACCAACAACAAAACGGGCTTAATTTATGTGAAGGGCAATGGTGTTTTACAAGTTGATGGAGCTTTGTTGAATGATTTTGGCACCATAATGGCAGAGGGTGATTTATCTTTTACCAATGCAGATGGCAGCGGAAAAAGCCTTTCGCTTGTTAACAAAGCAGGCTTGATTCAAGCTGGTGGAAACTTAAATATCCAAACCAACACCCTGAAAAACGAAGCTGATAGCACGCCTGTCATCACGGAAAAAACGGAATATAGCGATATTTCTTTCGAAAAACCAGACAAATATAATTTTCTCGATGGTAGGGATTTATATCATGATACGAGATCGAATAGCTGGGGTAAAGGAAAGCTTTCTAAGTGGCCGGCTGGTAAAAAGAAGAAGAATTTTATATTTGAACAGCAGGTTTGGGCGAGCAAAGAAGAAATCTATGGCACCGCAATTTCAAGCGATGGAACAATCTATAAGGCTTTTACTTGGGAATATAATGATAACAGAAAAGGCATAGAACAGTATTCTTGGAATGGTTCTCGGCAGAAGGGAGGATGGTTAGGGTCAATAAACGAAAATTGGTCACACATGACAGAAAAGACTGTCACGCAAGGGTTTTCTCATAAACCAACTGTTTCGGGGGTAATACAATCTAGTGGCAACCTCATCATTAACGCTGATACCATTGACAACCATTATAGCTCTATGAGAGCAGGGGGAAATGCCGATATCCACGCCAATGTGCTGACCAATTTAGGTGCAACGGCTTATAAAAACACTTATCTTGGTTGTCAGGCTAATACAGACAGTTGTTATGGTTATAAAGCTGATGGAAGCCGCGATGTTTCTTTAGATATAGCCAATGGCAAGGATCGCCAGATTGCTTCAGAAGCTTTGGAGAGCGTTCCTGGTCTTGTCCAAGCGGGCGGCACGTTGAATTTGGTGGTCGATCAACTCAATAACACGGCAGCGGAAGGTTCGATTACAGGGGATGCGCATTTTAAAGCACAAGCAGCTGAACGTAAACCACTGGAGTCCTTAAGTGGTTTAACCGGGGTTGATGCTCTCTTTACACCAAAAGTCGATCTCAATAATGCAGGGGAACTTGCTGAGGGGCTCCCTTTACCAAAGCCCCAATCGGGTGGGGTTGGGGGCACACTGCCCAATCAAAATTTTATTTATGAAACGCGGGCAGAATTCCTTGATGTTGGCAAGTTTTATGGCTCAGCCTATTATTTGAACAGAATTGGCTACAATCCTGATCGGGAGATTTTTTTCTTAGGCGATGCATATTTTGAAAAGCAGCTGATTGAGAAACAAATGCGTGATCTGGTTGGTCAAGGGTTGGGCAAAGGTTCCTTTATTCCTGGAAGTGATGCCATTGAACAAGTCAAAACTTTGCTGGATGTTGGGGCAGACTATGCAAAAGCACACAATCTCCCTTTTGGTGAGGCTTTGAGTGAAGAACAATTGGCATCCCTAGAAGCCCCGATGGTGATTTATGTGCGCCAACAGGTCAAGGGCATGGATGTTTATGCACCGGTGTTTTACATCCCCGAAAAAGACAGAGCCTCCTTTGTTTCTGCTGGGGCTTTGATCATGGGCGATGATATCAATATCACCAGCCAAAATACAAGCAATTCCACAATAACCAATTCAGGGCGTATTGCGGCAAATCACCAATTGCATGTGCATGGCGGGGATATCTTTAGTCAAGGGGGGCATTTTGCGGCGGGTGGTGATGCTGTTTTAGTTGCGGAGAAGAATATTCGTTTGGATGCAGGGCGCACAACGGTTGACGGCGTGGAGACAGTATTAAACACCGAGGCGCTTTCTGCTGGGGGTAATGCAACGGTGATTGCCAAACAAGATATCACCGCCTCAGGGGTGGGGATCACCACCGGGGGTGATCTTGCTATGGCTACAGAAGAAGGCAACTTGACGATCGGTTCAGCAGAAACCCATTACCATGATGAACAGGGTGATGCCATCATGCATCATAAATCAGAAGTCAACTCTGGTGGCTCGACGACACTTGCCTCTGGAAAAGATTTGAATATTTTAGGCTCTGATGTTCAAGCAACGGATAAACTCCTCTTGCAAGCTGAGAGGAATGTTTCGATTGATGCCACACGCAACAGTGCCAATAGCCATCGCGGGGATCAAACATCTCATGTCGCGGTGCACAATGGCTCTCATTTAAGTTCTGGAAAAGAGACCACTGTTATCTCGGGTGGCGATATCCATATTGCTGCTTCCGATATAGATGCCAAGGGTAATGTTGCTCTTGGCGCCCAAGGGGAGGTAACAATAGG
>NZ_JBHIPB010000055.1:0-2345 GCF_042195825.1 Bartonella sp. AP40SXNS | reverse complement strand
TGCAAATGCCCCAGTTCACGCCCTGCAGTTACAAATTTCCAAAAATCTTCAGTGCTCTTTACACAAGGGATACGAGGCAATTCTTTAGAGAGGTTATCAGCATAACGGGTGCGGTAATCTTCTGAATGCAAAATCCCGTAAACATAATAAAATAGATCATCTTTAGTGATAGTTTCATTAGGATAAGCGGCTTTAAAATGTGCTAATCCTTCATCCGTAATGGCATCACGGCGTTGTAAACCAGCTGTTTTGTTTTCCTCTATAGAGTTTGTAAATAAATGGGATTGCTTTTCACTTTTCTCTTTTAAGGATACAATATCTTCATAAAGATATTGCGGAAAGCATTGACCGTTTTCTATCACCTGATAATCAGACACAGCTTTAATCATAAGAACAGAAAAGGTTTTTTTTGCTCCTATGCCTGTAAGTTGTATCATTTTATTTTCAACTGATTTTCCTATAGGAAATATACATGGCATTATGGAAACTCTATCGTTGAAAGCACGATTATAATAGAGCCATTGTTTTGTAAAAGGGCGATAAATACTTTGAATAAAGCACGTCTCCTCGAACTCAAATAATTTTTCTCTTATAAATTCTCGTTTAAGAGTACTACTCCAACTGATCTTTGTAGCATCAGCGTTAACGAAATTGTCTATAGCCTTTTCACGTATTTTGCGATCAACATGTCCATAAGCTTCGTTAAAGCGCTCCACTTCGCTATTATAGAAGTTAATCATGTTGTACATGTTTTTTGATAAAGCATTACGACTTGAGTTGTATGCCCACGCATCACGACTGGTTAGAACGCCACAGGAATAAGTTTCAAAAAGCTTTGTATCATGACCTTTCTTAACACCTAAAGCTAGAAATGTCTTGAAACTGTCATCACGTTGATTTATCCAATCATTATGCCTATCCGGTGTAATTATTTGCCAACCTTGTTTACTCCGTGTAATACCATTAATGCTACCAAATTTTTTAATTGTCTTAAGCTTTTCTTCTCTATTGAGATAATCTCCAATATCACGGAAATAT
Organism: Bartonella sp. AP40SXNS; assembly: GCF_042195825.1. Classification (NCBI taxonomy): domain Bacteria; kingdom Pseudomonadati; phylum Pseudomonadota; class Alphaproteobacteria; order Hyphomicrobiales; family Bartonellaceae; genus Bartonella; species Bartonella sp. AP40SXNS. The sequence continues at coordinate 1,307 of NZ_JBHIPB010000055.1, read as the reverse complement.
ATTTTCCCATGTTGTTGTGCATTTGGATTTTTAACCAAAATAGAAATCGCTATAGGGGCACGAGAACCTTCACCAAAAATTTTTCCACCTTCTTTGCGAGAAAGTTCTCCAGAGGTTCGTTGATTACCACGTAAATGAAAAATATAAAGGCTGCTAAATTCTTCAACGAGGCATTTGCGTAAGCCATCCATAGATTTTGTATCTATAAAACTTGCATTTGTAACAAAACCAATCACACCACGGTCTTTTATACGGTCACTTGCCCAGCGAATGGCACGAATATAACTATCATAAAGATTTCGCATAAGGCTTGCTTTAGATTGAGCGGCGTAAGTTTCATCAATACGGTCATTTAATATCGGATAAGGCGTATTCTTTGCATTATCATTAGCACTTTTTTGACCTGTTGAATAAGGAGGGTTACCAAAGATAACTTTGATATCCAGTTTCTTTTGATGCTCTAAATATTCACTGTTTTCTTTGAATAATTTTTGCAGAAGGCTTTTCTCTTCAAGCATGCGGAATGTATCGGTTAAACCAATATGTTTGAAAGGGATATACTCACCTTTCATGATACTATGATACGTCGATTCAATGTTAATCGCTGCTATGTAATAGGCTAGCAAGACAATCTCATTTGCGTGGATATCATAACGGTATTTATATTCCATATCCTCTGGTTTGATGAGATTGGATTGTAATAGCCGTGTGATAAAGGTCCCAGTACCCGTAAAAGGGTCAAGAATAGAAACACCACGTGATCCTAGACTTTTTCCAAATTCATGACGCAACACATCATCAACAGAATGAATGATAAAATCAACAACCTCAATGGGAGTATAAACAATGCCTAATTTTTCTACTGTACGCGGAAAAGCATAACGGAAAAATTCATTGTAAAGCTCTACAATTAAACTTTGTTGTGCTTCAAGAGTGGTAATTCCACGCGTGTAAAATTGTACACTCTTAGAAATATTTTTGAGATCTTGAGATTCTTCTTTAGGAGTAACTTTATCAAGGGCATTGAGTACACGTTGTAAAGCGCAAGATACGGGATTTTCTTGAACAAACTGATGCCCCTCAAATAAAGCATTAAAGACTGGACGCGTCACAAGATGTTGCGCAAGCATTTCAATCGCATTTTCTTCGGAGAGGGTTGTGTTTAAATTGTTACGTAATTCGGTCATAAAATCATTAAACACCTGCCGTGTTTCAGTTTCTGATTTTGTTAAAACTTCAGTTAAGCGTGTGATATGAGTTTGAGCAAGATCACCAACATTTATTGCCCATTTTTTCCAATAGCTAGG
>NZ_JBHIPB010000054.1:0-2421 GCF_042195825.1 Bartonella sp. AP40SXNS | reverse complement strand
AACAATTGCTTTTGAGGAAATGTCTGTGACATATGTTTTTGTTATCTGATCAATTTTATTGAAAAGTTGCGTGAACACAGTAAAGTCCATGGAATTCCTCTTTAACGAATTTTCAATTTTTTATCACCTTGGAACATAGATATATGCTAAACGCCTCATTTTCATTTATACATTACCTAAGTGTTTTCACCGTATGCTAGGCATCTCTTTTTTTTCATGGTTAAAAAATTTCATATCAAGTTCGCGTCTTTTCCTTTTGATAAGTGAGTATTCAGCTTTGCGTAAATGTGCTACCATTTGCATCTTTATAGATTCATTTTGGATCATGACTAATATACCATCGATATGTGCTTGAAGATCAGCAATGTCTTTCAGATTTTCTTTTGTTTCAAGTTCATCGAATAACTGTTTGAGGTATTGAAAACGATTTTCTACATGTTCAAAAATGTTAAAAGTTACCGCTTTATCTAAAGCCGATACAAATTCTAAACGAGCAAAAATAGACGCGCCTACTTGATCAAAAGTTCCAGAAATTTTGTTTTCTTCCTCCAATGCCTTTTGATATGATTCCGTTGAAAGCTTATCACTCTTATAGAGCGATTTTGGATCTTGGAGAAAAAAACTAGAAAGGTCTATTTGCTTTGGGTTTGTTTTCTGACTCTTTGTTATAGCCTGATAGGCTTTTTCTATTTGTGAAAGTTGTTCTTTTTTTAACTCAAGCTGTTTTGTTAAAAGCTTAATAATCTCCCCTTTTTTTAATAGATCAATAAGCTCCCGATATTCTGCTGATGGACCAGGTTGTGAGTCTACAGCTGGCTTTTTAGATGGTGAGGATTCGTAAGATACACCTATAGTTGCATTTGCATTTGCTGGAGCTAGATTCAGCATCCCCAAAAGGGTAATCATTCCTGTTATAATAAATCGCTTTTTCATATATTTGCTCGCTTGATTTCGGCAGGGATTGTTTTATTAATAGGCACGCGGTTTCTATCATTGGGCTGTTTTAGCTTTGGTGCTAATGCACAAGCCGATAAAAGGTTTGCAATCAAAATTATAAGAACGATCGACTTCATTTTAAAATGACTCTTTTTACTGTTATATACATTCTGATATTTGTTGTCATTATTATAATTTTGACACTAAAGTAAAGTGTATAGTTTACGATAATTTATCTTTTCTTAATTTCATTTTTTAATTTATGAAAATAGCTCAATTTCAGTGCGAATATTTTTTACTTTAGGATTGGATATTCTGGTTGATAAAGTCCTGTGGTAAGAGCTATTGAAGTAATAATACTTATCCGTAGGAAACGGTTTACGAATCCGGAGAGAGGCATATCGATAGCGCCCCGAATGATAAGCCATCCATAGATGATGAAAGCGATCGTGATTCCAATTGAAACGAAGGGTGTAATTGTAACAATTGCTTTTGAGGAAACATCCGTGACATATGTTTTTGTTATCTGATCAATTTTTTATCACTTTGGAACATAGATATATGCTAAACGCTTCATTTGCATTTATACATTACCTAAGTGTTTTCACCGTATGCTAGGCATCTCTTTTTTTTCATGGTTAAAAATTTTCATATCAAGTTCGCGTCTTTTCCTTTTGATAAGTGAGTATTCAGCGTCACGTAAATGCGCTACCATTTCCATCTTTATAAATTCATTTTGGATCATGGCTAACGAACCATCGATATGTGCTTGAAGATCTGCAGTATCTTTCAGGGTTTCTTTTGTTTGAACTTCATCTAATAGATCTCTGAGGTATTGAAAACGATTGTTTGCTTCTTGAAAAGTTTCTAAACTTACGACTTTATCTAGAACCGATACAGATTGTAAATGCTCAGAAATAGCTTTGCTCATTTGATCAAAAGTCCCAGAAATTTTGTTTTCTTCCTCCAATATCTTTTGATATGATTCCCTTAAAAGCAGATTCTTCTTATAGAGCGATTTTGGTTCTTGGAGAAAAAAACTAGAAAAGTCTATTTGCTTTGGGTTTGTTTTCTGATTCTTTGTTATAGCTTGATAGGTTTTTTCTATTTGTGAAAGTTGTTCTTTTTTTAACGCAAGTTGTTTTTTTAAGAGCTCAATAATTTCCTCTTTTTTTAATAGCTTAATAAGCTCCAGATATTCTGCTGGTAGAGCAGGTGGTGGCGGTGGAGCAGGTGAATTCTGTTTAGTATGTAATTCCGAGAGAATCTGTGCCCTTAAAAGATGTAGCGGCATGCTACTACCTAAATGATTTCTATCAAAATCCTTTGCATGTGCCAGATTTATCATCCCCAAAAGGGTAATCATTCCTGTTATAATAAATCGCTTTTTCATATATTTGCTCGTTTAATTTCGGCAGGGATTGTTTTATTAATAGGCACGCGGTTCCTATCATTGGGCTGTTTTAGCTTTGGTGCTAATGCACA
>NZ_JBHIPB010000053.1:0-2550 GCF_042195825.1 Bartonella sp. AP40SXNS | reverse complement strand
GAAAAATCATAGTGCAACAAATTACACCCTCAAAGAAGAATATTTTGATTATGAACGTGAATTTGGTGTTGCCGCCAAGACTTTGATAGGAATGAAGAAAACTCGTTTCCAAATGCCCAATAGTGCACAAACAGCGCAAGATTTTGGAACGATTGTTATTCCTACCTACAGCGGTGAAGCAGCAGCGTAATCATTAAGGAGGAAAACAAGACATGGCAGATCAATTACCCCCTCCATTACAGGGCAGAAATCTACATACCCAACAGGTAAGTTTCTTACGTTTGAATATCTTACATAAAGAGAAACATCTCACAGAAAAAATCGGGATATTACCCCGTGGTGCTTTAATTACCTCGATAAAAGCGTTTGTGAAGACAGCGTTTTCTGAGACGAAATTGAAGATTGGCAGCACCTATGGCGGCAATGAGTTTGGCGAAAAAGATATCAAAGCCCAAGGCACGCAAGATTTTACGCCAACAGACCAAAAGTCTTTTGTTGCAGATGATAAGGAGATGACCCTTTATGCAACACGAGACAAAACCACTGATGCTGGTGAATGTATTGTGGTTGTGCAATTCGTGACAAATCATTGAGGGGATAAGACATGGCAGATTATTTACCACAGCCCTTGCAAGGGAGAAATCTTCATACCCAGCAGGTAAGCTTTTTGCGGCTTAATTTTAGCTATGAAGATAAAGAAAACGCTATGAGAATAGGTACGCTACCTCGTGGTGCTTTGATTACTTCGATTAAAGTGTTTGTTAAGACAGCATTTTCGGACACAAAGGTCAAAATAGGCAGCACTGCTGGAGGGACTGAGTTTGGTGAAGCGGAAATCAAACAACAGGCAGTAAAAGAGGTTAAGCCCACCAATCAGAAGGAATTTGTCCCTTATGATGAAGAGGTCACTCTCTATGCTAAAGCGGACAAAACAGTACAAGCTGGGCAAGCAAGTATAGTCGTTGAATTCGTGACTAATCACTGAGAGGTATTTTGATGACACGTCATTATATTCGGGTTAAGACTGGAGGACCGATACCTGTAAAGCGAGATGTTTATCGTCATAAGAGAACACTTTCGCACTTAGTGTCGGTCATTCAAGATGAGATTGATGACATAGCCGATGAGTATGTTCAACAAATCCAAGAAAGCATTTTTGCAGCCATTCGTTTTTGTGAACGGGAGACCTTTTACTTTAACGAAAGCCGTGATGTGGTGTTTGAGACACGGGCGGGACAAGGTGTTTATGATGCAAGCACTACCCGCCCTATTGAAACAGCTGTTAAAATCAAAAACGTTTATCTAAGCTCTGATCAACATCATAAGTTTGCATTGGAGTGTAAGGACCATGTTTCTTTAGAGCCTTTGTTATCATCAGAGCAGCAAGGAACGCCGGTTTGTTACAGTTATTTTGATAGGAAATTACATCTTTATCCCACGCCGGATAAAGCCTATCAGATTCAACTCATTCTCTCTCCATTGCGTTTATCAGAGATAGAGAGTGTTGATGAGGAGCATCCATGGTTTGTGCACGCGTTTGATTTGATTAAGGCGCGTGCAAAATACGAACTTTACAAGAATATCCTTAAAGAACCCGATTGTGCAACAGCAGCGTACAATGACTTTAACGAACAGTTGCATGAATTGCGTGCAGAGACGTCCAAACGTCATAACGTCACTCGAATAATTCCGACGGATTTCTAATATGGTTTATTTTCCAATCGCTGATTACAGACCAGATGTTGCGGTTGTCAACGGCAGTTTTACGGATATGCTTGTGAATGTTTTACCGGCTGATGGCTGTTACATTCCGATGCCTAATGCAATGGTAGTGTCTCATGCTTTAGAAGAAAAGCCGTTGGGGTGCATAGCCTTTAGAAGTGGCAATGGTGTTAAGATAATCGTAGGAGGAGCCAAAAAGCTTTACAGTTATGATAGTCAAACGAAGGGTTGGAAAGACATAAGTCAAAGTGGTGTGACCTATCAAGCAAATGAAGAGAATAAATGGTCGTTTGCATTATTTGGTGAAACTATTATTGCGGTGAATAAAAATGATAAACCACAAGTCTTTAATACTCATAGCTCTGAACGGTTTGAAGATTTAGGAGGCAATCCCCCGAAAGCAGGATTGGTGAAGGTTTGGGGTGATTTTGTTTGTTTGATGCAATTAACAGATCATCCCAATCGCATCCATTGGTCGGGTTTGAATGATGCAACTCATTGGACGGTAGGTGATAAAGATTGTTATTATCATAATTTTAATGATGGAGAATATGTTCAAGGGGCAACGGAATCGAGCAATCCCCTCGTTTTTTTGCGTTCTGCTATTTATGCTGGTTGTTTTACGCTAGGCTCTAAAGTCCCCTTTATTTTTCAAAAGCTTCAAGACAAGCGTGGATCCCGCAGTGCAGCCTCTATAGCTTGTCGAGGGAGTGATGCTTTTTTTGCGAGTGATGGTGGCTTTTATCAGATCAGTGCTGATGGTCAACTTTTGCCGATAGGCTTTGAGAAGGTTGATAGAACGGTTTTTAAAACCTTTGATAAGTTTGC
>NZ_JBHIPB010000052.1:0-2570 GCF_042195825.1 Bartonella sp. AP40SXNS | reverse complement strand
TGGCGGCAACACCAAATTCACGTTCATAATCAAAATATTCTTCTTTGAGGGTGTAATTTGTTGCACTATGATTTTTCCCAAAACCTATAATCGCACTCTGCGCTCCTAAGAACACCGCACGACGCACACTTTTTACCGCTGTATTATTTGTCGAGTTAACACCATGGGTAACATGAATAGCTTCGCGTAAAACAACACCATTATACATGCCAAGAGAACCATCAAAGATTGGGTTCTTTGCACGAGAAGTCGCATAAACCGATTTTTGGATATCTAACCACTCACCAGCGGCTGTATTGGTACGCAATTGCATCACTTGTGTTGGGTGCAAATAGAGAACGTAAACATCATCACCGTTAACATGGACGGGAGAAATTTGCGGATTGGCAAGTTTGGCTTGTTTAACCGCTTCATCAATAAGCTTCAAACTAAAGCTATGTTTGGCTTTATCATTAAGATCTTCATCCTTGGTTTTCCCATCGGGGCGGATAATACGTTCACTGCTTGGTGCCATGATTTCATTAAAGCCATAATGAACCGGTTTAATGTACACTTCTCGACCATCAACGCTAATCGTACGGGCTGTATAACCACATACCTGCAAAAAGAACATGATGCTTAAACGATTGGCATACCAGCGAACCAAGCCTTCTTTCGCTTTCTTACGTAAATTCGGGAGGATTCTCTGTTGATCAATCGAGTCATCATTGGCAACACGCGCCGCATGTAAAAGCTCGTTAATCACCAACCGATCATTCATAAATTGAAGCGCTTCTTCATTGCCTTCTAAGGTTTCGCCTTGCGTGACACCATCTCCAAACAGATTGACTAGCAAACTGAACGTAACACTATCCCCTGCGCTCTTATGGGTTTCGTTATAAAGCTGGATAATGCTGTTCGAACTTTTGCCAATAAGAGGGGCAATTTTTGTCGCTTTCAAAACTTCATTGCTTAATTTCTGTGACCACAATTTCACCGATTGCGGATCATGGGTTCCTATATGTGTTGTTGCCATTGATTTCACCTTTCTTTGCTGTAAAAAAACCGGCTTAAAGCCGGTCGAAAACCCGCATCAAGGCGGATTATGTTGTAAAACTGATTGCCTAATCAGGGTCTGCACCCATAATTTCATAAAAACGGGCTTCATTCTTCGGATTGGATATCCATGCGTTGAATTCCTTTTCTGACATATTGGCAAGGGTGTCTTTTGTCATAGGACCTGTCATGCCTCCTCCACCAGATGCCGTTAAGGTTCGCGCAGAATTCTGCCGACTTTGAAGTTCTGCAACCTGATTATTCACTTGCACTGCTTGGTTCTGATAGCCAAGGTTTTGCGCTATCCTATAAAGCTCTTCTGCTGGATTAACCCCTTTTTGGGCGCAAGTCGCTACAATTGTACGTAATTCATCCCCTATAATCGCATCTATCGTGCTCTTTTGTGCATAATTCGGATAAACAGAGGACCATGCATTCAATTGCTTTGCACGCGTCTCATAAAGAAAATCTGCCGCCGCATCAAAATCACTGTATTTATCCTTGATAGAGGTCACTGAACTTTCTAAAAACTGGTTCAAATGTCCATTAAATTCGTGGGATTCAATGGCTTGCCTTTGAACATCCTGCTGTTCCCTAATATACGCATCTTGCTCTTGTAGCTTTTTGCCCATCCAACCCATGTAGCCAATGATGTCTTGTGTAGGGTCTGGGGGCGCACTTTCACCTTCAACCATTGGCGTCTGGGCTTGCGGTTCATTATAAAACTTGACAAGCGCTTCACGGGCTTGGTTGGCTTGTTGTTCTGCACGTTGCCGATCTATAGGAACGATTTCTGAAGGCTTATCAACGGGCTGTGCAACCGGTTCTGGAGACGTAATGTCATCATTATCAATCGTTTCACCATCATAAGTGCCAGCATCAAAAGAGCTCTCATCATCAAAGACCGGTGCTCCAACTCTGTAATCTTCATTCATAGCTTCGTTCATTTCTGCATTCATTCTCTAACCTCTCTCAAATGCTTCTTCCTCTGTATGTTGCCGCTCTTTCACGCATGATTTGATTTTGCGCTCGTTCATTAAGAATACGCTCCCGTTCAAGCTCATGCTTCTGTTGCATCAATTCAGCTTCCAATTCTGCTCTCTTTTGACGCATAACCAATTCAATCTGCTTGCCTTGTAAATCCATCTGTTGCATCTGATTTTTAGCCGCAATATCTTGCTGCTTTTCCTGCAACTTCATTTCTTGTTCCGGATTCATTTGCTGTTGTTGGGCTTGTTGTGCCATTTGCTGCTGTTGGAACTTCTCACTGACACGATTGAGTAATGACGCAGGCAATGGAGAATAACGAAGTAGATCAAGCATAATATCCGGCGTAATCGCATTTTGAAGCAATGGGAGCAGCTGTGTGATGATACCAAAGGTGCGCTCTTTCTCATTCGGGCTGGTTGGGGCATCATCGACAACAATGTCATACTCGACACTCGTTACTTCTTCACGCGTCAATGGAATATATTGCGCATTCTCCTCACCAGATATCCGTACCAAACGACCATCGGACAAGTAATTCTGTATCA
>NZ_JBHIPB010000051.1:0-2599 GCF_042195825.1 Bartonella sp. AP40SXNS | reverse complement strand
AAAACTTCAGTTAAGCGTGTGATATGAGTTTGAGCAAGATCACCAACATTTATTGCCCATTTTTTCCAATAGCTAGGGTCGTAATTTCTCTTAACAATAGCTGCTCTAATGACATCCGGATATTGAGAAAAAAGGGATAATTCTTCTTCTGGTTTATATCCGTGAAAGGATTCATAAGTTGGTGATCCAATGTTCAGTCCTGAATATTCTGATTTTGAGCGTATAGGTAAGTCATCAATAACCACAGTTGTATCTTCTGAGGTAGCCTTTTGAGAAGGAACAATAATATCAAGGGCATAGCTTACGTCCTGTTTTATGGACATATGGTGGATTATTTTATTAAAACTCTCATCATGGGCACGCAAAGCATTGACGACTTGCCAGATGACATCATATTTTGGATTATTTTCCAAGGCTTGTACTGGTGGAATGCCAGCCGGTACTCCAACGGGTAGAATGATATAGCCTCTTTTCTTACCCTCTGCTCGACGCATAACACGGCCTATTGCTTGAATAATCTCAATTTGACTTTTTCGCGGGTGTAAGAATAGAACAGCATCAAGAGCAGGAATATCAACACCCTCAGAAAGACAGCGTACATTGGTTAGCACACGACACGTATTTTCCCCCGCATCTTCCTTTAACCAGTCAAGTTGTTTTGTACGCTCTTTAGCACTAAAGGTTCCATCAATATGGGCAAGAGTACAGTTAAGAGGGGGAGTATCTTTATAGTTTTTATGAAGGGCGTGCAAAGATTCTTGAACTTTTTCTTTTTTGAATTCCTTGCATATGCGTTTAGAAGTCTCAATATCTTTGCAAAATGCTAAAGCTCTACGCATGGGATTGGGGTCATCTTCAAGATCAAGTTTCAGATCCATTTTGGTAAGGGCTCTATAACAGCCATTAATCTTGGTCCTATCGTCAAGAATAAGTTCATAATTCTTATCGGTAATAAGATGTTGAATGGATTGGCTTACTTCTTTTTCATTGACAACTAATATGATAACTTTACAAGGTGATAACAGTTTATGTTCTAGAGCTTCCGCAAATGTATAATGATGCAGTTCTTTGCCATAAATTTTTTCGTCATCCATAGAGGCAAGAACAGTATCAGATAGGTCAGCTTTCCTTTTTATCTTATCTGTAAAGATTTTGGGGGTTGCTGTCATATATAGACGTTTTTTACCCCGAATGATTCTGTTATCATGAACCTTGATAAATTCAGATTCACGCTTGTCTGTTCCTAACACAGCCCCAGTTGTTCTATGTGCTTCATCGCAAATGATTAGATCAAATTCGGGTAAACCATGCTCTTTTTGCGCATCTGAAATCACTTGGATAGAATGGTAAGTTGAAAACACCACCGTCATTGCATCTGCTAGGTTTTCGCAAGCTTCTTTGGCAAGGGTTTGGGCATCCGTGGTAGCAGGGAGAACAAGATCTGATGTTTCCATGCCAACAATATCATCTTGGTTCTTACGACGCTTGCCTACTTTTGTATCCGAACACACAGCAAAAGAACGCAAAGGTACTTGTGCATCGGCTGTCCATTCACGGATTGTTTGTGAGACTAAAGCCAGAGAAGGGACCAGAAACAAAACACGCTTGCCTTTCCCAGCAAGGGTTTCTGCTATCTTCAAACTGGTGAAAGTCTTCCCCGTACCACATGCCATGATCAGCTTGCCACGGTCTGCTTCTTTTAAACCTTCACAGACTTTCTTGATGGCTTCTTCTTGATGGGAACGAGGCTCTTTGGTTGATTTCAGAACCACTTCTTGTTTTGTTGCAAATATTTGCCAATCTATCCGACTGTTTTCCATATGACGAAGGTCAATGCGATAAACGGGTATCGCTTGTCCTTTAATCATGGTATTCACATTGTCACTTAATTCCACTTCTGTGCTGTCAACGAGAAGACGATATTTAAAGATGTCTTTTCCAGATGCCGCGATAAAGCTATCAATATCCTTTTTACTGATCTGATGATCTGCTTGATAAAACTTACATTGAATAGCGACATAACCCTCTTGATTGCGAAGTTTGGCAACCAGATCAATGCCGATATCATTTTTATTCCAACCTTCACGCTCTTTCGCCCATTCATAATAGCTCTCAACTTTTTCATATCGCCCATAGTGGAGAGGGTCATACATAAGATATTTTGTCACAAAATCTTCAAATACTTTCCCCCGTAGAGCATTTGATGTTGCCTGTTCACGATAGGATTGTAAAAGGGAGCGTAAAGTGATGTGTTTGTTATCATACTTAATAGATTGCAGCATATTGTAATAAAAATCCCTTGCCTTATGATATGATCAATAATCATCAAAAAAATCAAAACGAATTCAATTAAATGCATTTAAAGCAAATAACGATAAAAATGGGAAAAAACTGCTAAAAAAGCCGATATTTTTTCAAAAGGGGTTTAAAAGGCTGTTTATCAACAGCCCATGACATAGGATAAGATCAGCAAAGTAGTAAAATTTGCTGTTCGTTTCACGTGTTCATCAAGACAAATGAACTATGTGCTTTTAAGATATCATAATGAGTATTTTGATAGGTTTTATGAGTCACTAAAATAGTCTATTTTGTCAGTTCA
>NZ_JBHIPB010000050.1:0-2621 GCF_042195825.1 Bartonella sp. AP40SXNS | reverse complement strand
ATAAAAGCCGTATCAATTCATTTTGATGCGGTTTTTATGTATTAAGGCTTGCATTTTTACACGTTTTGTGTAATATACTTTAACATTTAAAATGTATAAGTTTCCAGTTGCAAACAAAAGCCGTGTCTTTAAAGGATACGGCTTTTTTGTTAATTATTGCATATTTCCATAGATTTGCTCTCTTAAGCAAGCTAATCCTTTGGAAGTGATTTTAGTTGATGGTACGGTTTTTTCTGTACCATCATTTTTTTGAATAGTAATGGCTGTGCAATCCATAAGACCTTTTTGGATTTTATCTTGATAAGGCAATAATGGACCGCTTGGCACTCTTTTGTAAACCCAACCATATCTACGCAAGTAATCTGATAAATCCTTAGGCCTTACTTCCAATATTTTTGCAGCATCTATAATACCAAACAAGCCGTCGGAACGTTTTAAACCATCAAGAGCTATTGCTTTTGGTTTGAGTGTATTCACTTCGTTTCTTAAGTTTTCTATTTGTGTAACACTTTCTAAAAGCAGTTTCTTAACAAAGAGAGGGTTTTCTAAAGCACTTGCTAAATCTGTTTTCTTTTCTAATTCCTGCCACCGGTCAATTATTTTTGCACGCAAGGTAGTGCTGTAACCCGAAACGAGGATTAGGCATTCACGTTTTGGAAGGTTGTAACAAGGGCGGGGTTTTCCTTGCTCATCAACATAAGTGCTTAAAAATTTAGCCGGCTCAAATTTGAGCTCGCTAAATATTTGCTTGATATCACGCATAACATTCTTATGCTGCTTACCACATAACTCTGCAATTTCAACACTAGACATAGTTTGAATGCTATCATCTATGTTGATTTGATTTACGTTTGTTAAATTTGTTTGATTTGTGTTAATTAAATATTGTGACATGATACTGTCTCCTGTGAAAAATGATAGGTTTCTATTGACACACAATAAAGAATGCCGGGCGCTAGAAACACAGTTCACAGCCTGTTGTTACGCTTTTCCCTCATAAGGGTATTGTATGGCATAACCACACCCGACAATCCCCTCTTATATGCTATAAAGCATATCTGAGTCAAAACTTTATAATTTGCGGAAGAGAGATTGATTATAACCCCATCCGCTGAGAACTTTAGCGTTTCTAGCACTTACTGATTCGTTTAACAAAGTGATTCGATTGTTGTCAATATGTATTTTACTATTTTTTAACTTTTTTTCATTTCGATACTTATCTTATTGAATCTAAAGTTAAAAAGCAGGCGCCCCCGCCACGCCCGTGTGTTATTTAAGCAGCCTCATTTAGGCTATGCACATTATCAAAAATAGGATTATAAATTTTTAGCAATGAAACTATTGATTCAATTGGTTCAGATTGACCGAACTCTGTCATAATTGCTAAGATTTTTGTAAAATTTGGAATTTCGTTTTGTAATTTAAAAAACAAGACTTTCTCAAGAGCAGCCATAAGTTCCACTAAAGAAACGTGATAGTTATCTTCAGTATCAATATCAAAATCAATATCATCGCTATTTGCTTCTTTACACACTGCCAGCCACAAATCACATAAGAAATCAGTGGTTATTTTGATATCGTTTTTTTCTTTAGAATGCATTTTAACACCTAGTTATTTAGAGTTTTTAATTGACAGCCCATAAGGGCGCCGGGCGCTAAAAACACGGTAACTAGTCCGTTGCTTATACTTTTCCCTCGCGAAGGGTATTGTATGGTATAAGCACACCCGACACAAATCATCATACGCTATTCAAAGCATAAAAGACAGCCAGTATTTTAAAGAAATGGGAGAAACCTTTTCGTGGTTTATCCGCTAGTTATCGTGGTTTTTAATCACTTGCCAACCTTAATAAACGAACTTTTCTTTAAAGTCAATACGTATTTTTTATTTTTTTCACTTTTTTTCATTTTGATACCTACCTAATTGAATACCAAGTGCTTTCTCTAGTTCGTTGTCTATATCATCATAAGTTTTCACTGCTTTAACTGTACGTTTTTTGATTTCCCTATTCACCTCGTCTATCAACGCTTCACAACTCAAAACGCTTTTCGGAATACCACCCCCATATATCCAAGCTTTCACTTGCGCCTTGGTACTGTAATCAACATTCTCAGGCATCTCATGATACTGACCACCGTCAAATTCTTCATATTCTCTTGATCCATCTTCGTATTCATAGAGATTGTAAAAATACTCTGCTACCCCTAATCCCCATGGTGCATATCCAACCGCTGTTGCAACGAACTTTTTTTGCATAGGCTGTTTACGTTTTTTTAAAAACATTTGGTTTAATATCCCCTATCTAAATCCATAACTTTACCAATGGGTTTATTTGCCTCAAAATGGACCGTACAGAAGCGTTTTTAATTTCAATGTGGTTTTTATCACAAAATATTTAAATCGCTCTGTACGGTGCCTTTCTGTCAATTTAAACGCATATATATTCTCAAAATCATCAGCAAACTTCACTACTTTGCTGTTTATCCTTCAATGCTTTTAAATGCGATTTCATGACTGATGCTTCCGAAAAAAGCTCTATTTCTGATCCATAAGTGTCTTTAAGCGTAGATCGCTGTTGCAAGTTGATTGAAGCTTTCTGAAAGGTTATTTGCGAAATTGT
>NZ_JBHIPB010000049.1:0-2663 GCF_042195825.1 Bartonella sp. AP40SXNS | reverse complement strand
AGGGTCAGACACAAACGAAGTAGAAAGTGGATCGGGAGGGGGAGGATCGACAGGAGCAGAGGACGTAGAAGAAGGAGGGTCAGACACAAACGAAGTAGAAAGTGGATCGGGAGGGGGAGGATCGACAGGAGCAGAGGACGTAGAAGAAGGAGAGTCAGATATCAACGACGTAGAAAGTGAATTGGGGGGAGAAGATGGAGGATTAACAGGATGAGATAATGAAAACGAAGAAGGTTTACCAAATGGACCATTATAAGAACCTATTCTAGAAGAAATATAAACCCCTTCGAGTCGGAAATCCCAAAATTCCCCCTCACCTTCCACTAATCTTTGCGTAGCATCTGCTTCTCCAAAGGGCGAACCTGGACCATAACCACGAATACGATATTGATAAGGAAAACCTTTCACCGTAGTATAATCATCATAACCATTGGCGAGTCGAAAAGAACCTGCCTGCGCTGTTCCAGCAACTTGAATGAGTGAAATGCTTTGATCTTTTCCCTCATAGACTTCTTTACTTGCATATTTTGGAAAATTTTGCACATGAACGAATGTCGTTCCAGAAACATCCCCATAGATCAATATGCGATCCGTCTTTTGGGGATTAAACAAACCCTCATCATTCAAAAATGCATTCAACCTAATCTGAGCGTTTCCCTCAGCACTATAGACTTTTTTATCTTTTGATGCGAGAATTTTATCTCCTGCACCTATATCTGCTTTTTTTCCAATGCGTAGCGTTTGATAACCACTGTCTTCATCAAAGATCAATGTGCTATTGGAAAGACTTAGAGAAGAAAGCGATGAAACAGATTCCTGTAAACCATTGTATTTACTTTTAGTAAGATACCATTTTGAATAACGAATTAACTCTAAATCAATAACCGATCTATCCTCAACACGCGTACCTCCTGTAAGAGAGGAAGCGTTTGCTTTCACCAATAGAGAAGCATTATTTTCAGCTTTTAGCAACACATCACCAGAGATTTTTGTTTCATCCGATAATTCAAGAGTGCCTTTTACTTCATAGTCTTTATTCCCCTTCGCATAAATCGCAATCCCGTCTGGAACTGTCATATTTGTCTCTGATAAATAAACAAATGCCCTCCCCGTGATAACTTTTTTGGTTTTTAAATTTTTTTCATCATCTCGTTGCCTAATCATTTTAGTAAGCTCTTCTGGAGCTAAAACATTAAAGCACAGTCCATATACTCCCTCACCCTGAACAGAAATATTGTTTTTTTCTATCTTAATATTTGTATTCTTAAAGCCATCTGGTGAAATATATTTTTGAATTAACTTACCATTATCATTTACATAACCTGAAAAGTTTTTCATCAAGAATGCATGCATATGGTTCAGCTGAATAAAATTGTTTTTCAAATGAACGTCACCACCTTGAAAAACCTCAAAAGCTTCTGGCAATACCCCCATAGCTCCATCACCATCTGTTAAATTTTCCTCCCTCCTTCCTTGCCCCGTAATCCCCATAGTATCAAGAATATAGCGCCCCCCAAATCGGGTTGAAAATGAGCCAACCTGGTTAAAATTAACGGTACCGTCTGTCATTTTAACCATTGCATCAAAACCACTTATAATACCGATCCCTTTTACATTCAAATTATCTGGCTCAATATTGATATTCACACTCACTAAAGCAATATCCGTTCCTCTCCCCCATGCATAAATAGCATGTGAAGTCCCCTTAATTTCCCCTACTGTCATGTTAATAACGGCATTTTGAGCACGAAGAGCAGGTATATTCTTAAAATCTGAAGCTATTAGATTAATTTTTCCACCATTTCTTACATACGCCCCATACGCAGATATTTTATCTGGATCATCGCCAAAAACTGTTATCTGAGAGGCATTAACAATAGTGCCTGCTTTTTCTACATATATAGCTGCAATAGGTGCAATATGAGCAGACGTCTCTTGAGAACTTTTTAAGTAATAGATTTTATCTGCAAGAAAGTGTGTTTTTCTATCATCGCATTTATAAAATGCCCCTCCTGCATCACTTGAAGATCCTGCAGCACTAACATACGTAACCTGCAAAAAATAAAGAATAGCTGTTGTAACGTTGCATAAAAATACATATTTATGAAATACATAAATCATAACTCTTGCCACCTCCTATTCCCCTACTTCTATTCATTGAAGAATAATATCTATATTTAAGATAATAAATTTCTCAAAATACAATAAATATAAAATGAAATATTTAATTTAATACTTAATATAACACTATATACTTATATATAAGTTACTATATAGTTTATGTATCGCTAGAAAAGATGGCGCAATCCAGCAGAGAAACTCGTTCCAGAAAAACCAATTTTCTTAAATCTATGCTGATAAGTGACATCTCCACGAAGAGAAAGTTTTGTTGAGAGACGGGCATTAAACCCAACCCCTGCTTCCAAAGAAGAACCAAAGAAACCTAACTGAAAATCGTTTTTAAAAGAAACGAATTGCTTATCTTCAAAACTATGCAAATAAGAAAGCTTACTATAAAAAGAAACTTCACGTCCCTCTTCAGAAGCATTAAGCGTCTTGCTTAAACGCCCACCAACACGCCCCACCCATTGATGAAATTTTCCTAAATCAACATCAAGATTATCAACATCAAACGCCTGATGAAACTGAAGATGCTGATAAAC
>NZ_JBHIPB010000048.1:0-2764 GCF_042195825.1 Bartonella sp. AP40SXNS | reverse complement strand
CGAAAAGCGTTCTCAATTACGAGCCTCTTATAGACGAGATCAATAAAGGCATAAAAAAACTATCAGAAGTTGCTTGATTTTAAAGAACATGACCTCTAAGTGTGAAGAAGGATGGGCTAAGTTTTTCTAAAGATGCCCTACTTGCTCTAAAGGTGAAATATGTGGGATTGAGCTGTTATGCCGAGCTTGCCACAAATCATGCTTTTGTTGCAGTTTAAGCCAGAATTCCGCATCATTTAAACCCGCTTTTTCTAACCGTAAAGCTAAGTTAATGCTAATCGCCGCATGGCAGTTTAAGATGCGGGATAAAGTTAAACGTGCAACGCCAAGACGATTTGCAGCTTCTGTTACTGTTAACCCTAATTCATCAAGCAATTCTTCTTTCAAAATGCCGCCAGGGTGTGGAGGATTGTACATCATAATAACACCTCAAAACTCAATGGTAATCTTGATAATCAACCAGTTCAACGTCTGTCCCAATGAAACGAAAGGTAACACGCCAATTTGCATTGACACGCATTGACCAGTAACCTTTTAAATCGCCCGTAAGCGCATGTAGACGATACGATTTAAGAGTAACTTGTTCAGGCGCGGATATTGTATCTAAAATTACTAAAATGTTTGCTAATTTTTTAACATGCGCGGGTTGTATGCCTTTGCACTCTCCTCTTTCAAAGAATAATTTCAACCCTTTATGCTTAAAACTAACGATTGCCATATATACCCTCTTGAGACTTGGTACTATACACCATGCATTTATGTCAATTGATTATTTATCAAAGAGCGCCTTAAAACATAATGTTATATGTTAATAATCAATAATATCCTTTTGAAATAATAGAAAAAATAATAAAACTATGCTAAGATTTCTTACATATTTAAATACAAATTTAAGGTAATGACAAACATGCTAAATAAAGTGATGTTAATTGGCTATTTAGGGAATGATCCCGAAAGCAAAACAATGAATTATGGAACAGAAGTAGTCAATTTTCGTATGGCAACTTCTGAAAGCTATACGGATAAAAATACTCATCAAAAAGTAGAGAAAACTGAATGGCACTCCGTGGTGATTTTTAATCCACATTTGGCAAAAATAGCGCTTCAGTATCTAAACAAAGGTTCAAAGGTTTACATTGAAGGCAAATTACAGACACGCAAATGGCAAGATAAAAATGGGCATGACCGTTACACAACAGAGATTGTCTTACCACAATTCAAAGGCGAGTTGTATTTGCTTGATGCCAAAAAAGAGCAATCTGCTCACCCCTCCCCCATTACTTCTCAAAATTATGCTATTGCTTCAGGTGCTAAAGATTATAGCGCATCTCTTAATGATAGCATGCCATTTTGATTAAAAAATAGAGCAAAGAGAAACATGTGGGCTCCCACAGATTAGGGGATGTATGAAAAAGAAAGATGCTTACATTTCACAAGTGAAAGTACGTCAAGATCCTGTTAATCAATTGGCAATTGAAATGCGTGCTAAACGCTTTGGTTTGACGATTGAAGAGGCTAAAAATCCGCTTGCTGGGTCTTATGTTGGGCGGCTATGTTTGCAAGGTGTGCTTACTCAAGATCAGTATGATGCTGCGCAAAAATATCTTGAAGTGAAAAATGACTATTTGTGTGCAAAAGGTTTACCAAGCGCTGTTTATGATGAAATACCATCATCTTCTGATGACAAAGCAAGAGAAAAATGGGTTGAATTTGCAACAGGACAGTTTTCTAATATGCAAGAGGCGATAAAAGAAACACAACATCTCTATAGACAGTATAATCTTTATGCATCAATACAATATATTATTGTAGAAGACCAAACATTACCACATCTTGTGAATTCATTGCGGGTCGCTCTTAACGCGCTTCATAAGCATTTTACACAAAACCGCTAAATTCAAGCAGCATTTTGAATATTAATAGAGATCTCTTTTCCAAGAGCAATGAGAGTAGATTCTAAGGCATCTAATTTGGTTGCGTGGTTTAAATCCAACAATCGGTCAATTTGTATTGGATGAAGTTTTAAAAGACGTACGAGATCAGCTTTGCGTAAGTTTTTTTCAATCATAGCGTTATGTATTGCAATTTTTAAAGTCACCAATGAAGATACTTCAACAAAAGGATAGGCAATATCACGATGTCCAAAGGGAATAGATTCACGATCTTGAAAACGCCCCATAATGACTGTTAAAAGTGCATTTTTAGCCTGTTCCAAAGCTTCTTTTTCATCGTTACCATAGGTAATAAATTCCTGAAAGTCTTTAGAGACGACTAGAAGAGTATCATTGTCATCTTTGAGAAATTTGATTGCATATTTCATTTACACCTCCATATTCAGGCTTATTTTAGGTCAAGATCTTTAAGAATCTTCTAGACTAATCCTGTTCCTAATTCTTTTCGCGTACCATGCATAGGTAAAACGGACTTTTTAGAACCACGCTTTACAAGCAAATGCCCTCCCTTCCCTGAAGTAAAACTGCAACCATGCTTTGTAAGATATCTTTTCAATTCTTGACTATTCATTATAATAATATAATATCTAAAATGTTTCAATGCAACATAAATGTTGTGTTGAAGGAAAATAAAGAACATCTTTTAAAACACCATATTTAGGTAAAAAAATACAAGATCATGATTTTTTTGTTGACATAGTGTAAAAAATCGTATTTAATGATGGTAGTGTATTGGTTTTATTGTGTCTAAAATTCAAAAATATCCCCAAAAATTCAGCAAAATGTCAAATTGAAGCGTGGCTAGAAAGCCC
>NZ_JBHIPB010000047.1:0-2924 GCF_042195825.1 Bartonella sp. AP40SXNS | reverse complement strand
TGGTGATGTAAGCTATCAACAAAAGCTTCAAAAAACTGGTATATCTGGTGCAAGCTTTTCAGGAGGAATACGCTATCGGTTTTAATACAAGGCTGTAAAAATAGCCTATTCATTCTATTTAATTTAACAAAAAAGGCAGCACATCGTGTTGCCTTTTTATCTCTCCTCTATTCTTCTCTACTAATACACATCGCCAACATTTCTCTTTGAGAAAATTAGTTAAAAAAACTCAAGACAATAAAATATCGCGCTTTCAACTAGTAAAAATTTCTCTTGAAAAAAAACTAAAAGTCGATTGAAAAATCAATGAACGCTATTTCATCGTAACCGTATTAAAGGAAAACATGAAAGCTATGGTATTAGCTTTGTTTATGATGTTGAAAGAGATCTCTATCAGGCTCAAGCATACAGTTTTTTGAAATTTTCTTGCCTACTTCTTTTCTTTAAGCATAAGCAACAAGTTTTATGCAAACATAACACATATCTTGAATAGAAAAACTTATAATACTTATATAATATTAACATAATATATTTACTTTAGCACGAAATGAGTTTAAAGTATAATTCATTATATATTAAATATATAATTTATTTTATACTTTACATAAAAATAAAAATCGCCTATTCACGTCCGATCTCTAATCTAAAATACCCATCCATTTGATATCCTTCTTATAAGCGGGGGAAGAGTGTGTGGCACTTATAATTTACTTATAATTTAGGAAACTCTTGATGTGTAAAAAGTCCCTTTTATCCTGCACGGCTGTCATAGCTGTCATGCTATTCAACACCCATTTCAATGTACATGCTGAAACTCTTGAAGTTTCCGGCGAGAAAAAAGAAGTATCTAACACAACGTATGAGATGATTAATGCGAAAGACAACGGGGAAATCACCGGCACACATTTAACTGTGGTTGGGAATAAAGACACAGATATTTATGCTGTAACAGCTGACGGTCTTGGCAGTACGATTACATTACTGCAAGACACAGCCATTAAAGGAACTGATTTTGACATTCGTCTTGGTCTTAATGCAAAAGATGGTGCTACAATCAAAATGACTGGAGGCATTATTACGGTTTCTGAAACTGGCGCTTTCTTCGAAAACAGTATGAATGATAAAAACAAGCTGGAAGGTGTAACAATATCAAGTGGTAAAGATGACCACTTCATGGACGAGGGAATAAATGCCGACAACAAAAGCAAAGTTACTTTAGAAAACGTAACGGTTACGCAAGCAAACACCAGTATATTTGCAAATGATCATTCTGAAATAACGATATTAGGAGGAGCATTTGATGGAGACCTCAAAGGAATATCCGCTACAGGAGGCAGCGCTATTACTTTAACTTATAGCGAATTAGCCGATAACCAAAAAAGCAGTGTTCAAGTTACATCATCCCATGGTGATGGACTTTATGCAAATGGTGAACAATCTACAATCACAATGACTGGTGGAGCAATAACTGGAAGAAGCACAGCATTGCTTGCAGAAAATGGCGGACATATCGACATCTCAGATGTTACTTTAAAAACAGACGGCACCGGAATCGGTGCAATAGCCAATGATGTTAACAGTAAAATTGAATTACACGGAAATACGGTAATTAATGATGCTGTAATTGGGCTTTATGCAGAAAACAGTGGCACAATCACAATGACAGGAGGAACCATTAAAGCTTTTGAAACTGGCGCATTCTTTAATGAAAGTAAGAGCAAAAAAAATAAGCTAGAAAATGTAACAATTACTTATGCAGACACCAACATAAATGATCAAGACAAGCTAGCAAATGTAAAAACATCGGACAATGAATTAGACCCTGGATGGGAAAGTGAATTAGAAAATGAATTGGGAAATGAAAAAGAAGAGTTTTTATACACCGGAATAACAGCCTTTTCTGGAAGTCAAGTCACTTTAGAAAATGTAACCATTACCCAAGCAGAAACCAGCATATCCGCAGAAGGTCATTCTCAAA
The DNA here is from genome assembly GCF_042195825.1 of Bartonella sp. AP40SXNS. Taxonomy (NCBI): domain Bacteria; kingdom Pseudomonadati; phylum Pseudomonadota; class Alphaproteobacteria; order Hyphomicrobiales; family Bartonellaceae; genus Bartonella; species Bartonella sp. AP40SXNS. The sequence continues at coordinate 946 of NZ_JBHIPB010000047.1, read as the reverse complement.
TAGCGATATTAGGAGGAGAATATAATGGAGAACACGCTGGGCTATACGTTACGGAAGGCAGCATCATTACTTTAGCCAATAGTCAAAAAGGCAGCGTTCAAGTTACATCATCTTATGGTGATGGACTCTATGCAGACGGTTTATTCTCCACAATCACAATGATGGGAGGAATAGTGACTGGGGGAAACAGAGCATTATTGGCAGTGAACGGTGGATATATTAGAGGCGAAAATGTTGTTTTAACAACAACAGATGGTAACGGAAACGGAGCAGCTTCCACAGATCCTTACAGCTTGATTGAATTGTATGGGAAAACAACGATTAATAATGCTTTTATCGGGCTTTATACAGAAAACAGAGGCGTCATCATGATGACGGAAGGAACTGTAACTGGAAAAAGCGCAGCATTATTTGCAAAGAGCGGCGGATATATTGATGTCACGGATGTGATACTAACAACAATGGATGGTAACGGATACGGTGCAGCTGCCACTGATCCTAACAGCTTAATTGTATTACATGGGAAGACAACGATTAATAATGCTGTAACTGGCCTTGGCGCGGAAAATAGTGGTACCATCACAATGACGGGAGGAACTGTAACTGGGACAAGCGCAGCATTGCTTGCAAAAAGTGGTGGACATATTAAGGTCGCAGATGTTGCTCTAACAACAATAGGCAACGGATACGGTGCAGCTACCACCGATCCTGATAGCTTAATTGAATTGCATGGCAAAACAACAATTAATAATGCTTTCATCGGGCTTAATGCAGAAAACAGTGGTACAATCACAATGACGGAAGGAACTGTAACCGCTGCAAACATGGCATTGCTTGCAAAAAGCGGTGGGCATATTAAGGTTACAGACGTTGCTCTAACAACAATAAATGGTAACTATGGCGCAGCTACCACCGATCCTGATAGCTTGATCGAATTGCATGGAAA
>NZ_JBHIPB010000046.1:0-2945 GCF_042195825.1 Bartonella sp. AP40SXNS | reverse complement strand
TGCGTGCTCTTTAATTCTTTTACAGAGAAATTCATAAAAATTACTTGCATAATAATGTGACGCTCCAGATGGAATCTTGACGTAGAGTGGGCATTCACCATCCTGAAACTGAGTATAATCAAAGTAAAATGTCTCCCCAAAATCAGTTCTACTGACAACAAGCTGTTCTAATGTCGCAAAACCATGTTTCCTATGATATAAGTTTTTATGCACAATATCACCAGCAGGATGATCCTCAAAACTTGCGTTATAAATGCTAAAAATTTCCTCATAACCAATTTCTCCTCCCTTATAATTTTTTAAAAAATCCTTATAAGAAGTTGTAAACTGTAAACCGAGAGTTTTTTCTGCCTCTTTAATCCGTACATCACTAACTGCATCCTCTGCAGTACCAAAATTGATAATCTCATCATCATATTTATTTACTTTATCAATTAATTGTACAACATCAGCTAAAGTATAAGTTTTCATAGATGATCCCCCTTAAAAATATTAACGATGCCTGCATTCTTGAAAATAAAAAATAGTGGTTTAACATTGCAATTCGGAAGTAAAACCACCATACAAAGAAATTTACTTCAAGTTATCTGTAATCCTTTTACAGAGAAATTCATAAAAATTACTTGCGTAATACTGGGGATCGCTAGGTGGAAACTTAAGATAGAGCGGACATTCACCATCCTGAAACTGAGAGTAATCAAAATAAAATGTCTCACCAAAATCAGTTCTACTCACAACAAGCTGCTGTGGTTTTGCTAAACCATTTTCTACATCCGTTATATGATAATAAACAATATCATCACTACGAGCAATTTTAAAATTTGTATTATAAACACTTAATATTTCCTCACCACAGATCTCCGCTCTTCCATAGTTTTTTAAAAAACTTTTGTAGGAGGTTGTGAATTGCAATTTAAGAATCCCCTCTGCTTTTTCAATTAGTACATCATCAACGGCTTCATCTGTAGAGCCAAAATCAACACTATCACTATATTTATCAACCAGTATGACAACATCATCTAAAGTATAAGTTTTCATAATTTGTTCTCCATAAATTGTTATTTTTTAGCTTCTATATTTTTCTTTTCATACCCTTTAGCACGTTCTTTCCAGTATTGCGTCCTCCATTTATCGAATAGGTCTCTGTCAATAGCTGATCCCATTGTATTCGGATTAATGTGAATAGCAGAATTATGTTTATTATGAAACGCATTTGTAACTTCTGCTATGGGACCATCATGAGTTTGCAGCATGTGGTGTAATTCAATAGGCTTATTATCGAAACCTATAGGTGCTCTTCCTGCTTTCATCCTTTCAATATTTGTACCTGTCACTTTTTTCTTGTTAACTGTCCACTCAGAAATTCTATTAGGATCAAACAAGTCATCTCTCTGATAGACTTTATTTATCTGAGTAATTTTTTCTTCTTTGTGATTTATTTCAAACCCAACCTCAATAGGTTTTGACCAGAACTTTCTCTCTTGCCCCAAATATTGAGTTGCAATAGCTTCATCGCTCATTTTTTCTAGCGATTGTGCGATTTCTTTCCCCACATGCGCAGTATTTACTTCAGAACTAGTTGCTCCTGTTATAGCCGCTTCTTCAGCTTTAGATGCAAATTTGATGATATCTTTTTCTACAAGCTTGTTCGCAAGCTTTACGCCTCCCTTGGCTGCTGAAACAGCACCGTCAGTAAGCACTGTAGAACCCACTATATAAGCCACATCTCCTAATGGTTTACCTAGCATTTCACCAGATTCAAAACCCGCACTGAATGCGCCATCCCCTCCTTTCTCCATTGTTTCATGTATGTGATCTATATGCCCCCAAAAGGAATCCTTAACTCCTCCCCAGAATTGACCAGCTCCTTCCCAAACATCATCCAACATATGCCCACTCGTGGCCCAAGATGTTGCTGTTCCAATGCCTTGAAGAATATTTTGAGAGATCTCATCAACTGAACTGTTTCCTATTGCCAGACCTAATTCTTTAACGTCATGAGCTGTCTCAGATATTCCGTTTCCTATTGCTTTTACGGCACCAACAATCATACCCTTCGCAAGACCTATCCCAAAAATCCTATCTTGCTCTTCACTAATCTCGAACCATTTTTCGTTAACATCTCTTCGACACTGATCATCAGGGCACTCTTCTAACTCTTTCTTCATCTGAGCGCGTTGTGCACTGCTGAGGTAGTTATTTGCAGCGGCATTACCTGCGGCATCGGCGCCGGCATCAACATTGCCACCGGCAAGGGCAGCGGCAACGCCCCCCGCAGCCCGTGCAACATCAATGGTGTGGTCTCTAAAGTCAGCAAACTGCGCATCAATCTTTGCGTTTATACGCGCTTCCTCTTCCGGAGTTGGGGTGCGACCGTTTAGGTCCCCCATTTCCTCTTTCACAATGCCTTGCACCCACAATTGAAACTGGAGCATAGCAGTGGCTTCGCCCACAGCACCCCCCACAGCACCGGCTGTGCAAGCACCGCTCGCAACAGCGCCTTTTAAGCAGCCAAGACCGGCATGGGCAACGATCTGTGTGACCGTGTCTATTTTGCCTTCAGCCTTGGCGGTACCGATTTCTTCCGCCAACGATTTGCCAACCGTATCAGACAGGGCGATGCGCAGATTGTTAAAAAAGTTCTTGTCAAGAGAACCACCCTCAAGAGCCGTTTGCACGCCTGTGCCAATGGCGGCTTTGATCAAGTTCTTTTCCGCCTCACGGGTGATGCGATCAACCAGAGGAGCCGTTTTGGGCAAGGATTGCCCAACACCTGCCATTTCGGTTAGTTGGCTGGTTAAGCCTGCTGTCAACATCGACGAGACAATGCTGAGAACATTCTTTGAAGAGCCAAGTTCATGCAAGGCACCGGCAATATTGCCGCGATTATTGACAAGAGCCACAGCGCTTTTGTTAATCAGCGCTTGGACACCAGCCTGTATCGC
>NZ_JBHIPB010000045.1:0-3153 GCF_042195825.1 Bartonella sp. AP40SXNS | reverse complement strand
GAAAAGGATGGTACAGCCACAACCAATATTTCCTTGAACAAGGATAAATCCTCTAGTGATTATCATAGTGTTGTGGAACAATCAGGCATCAAAGCGGGTGATGGTGGTTTTAAGATCAACGTTAAAGATAAAACAACGCTGACCGGAGGTATTATTGAAAGCACTGCGCCGGCAGAAAAAAACAGCCTGACCACAGGAACCATTACGACGAGTGATATCACCAACAGTGCGCATGCGCAAGCCAGCAGCCAAGGTTTAAGCATTTCAGCGGGTGGTCCGATGTATCAGGGCAAATATGGTGTCGGGAAAAACATTGCCAAGAATGTTTTAGATCATGCAAAAGCCAAAGATTCAGAGGAAGGATACACCAAATCTGCTATCAGCAATGGCACCATTGTGTTGACTGATGAAGCAGGTCAGAAGGCATTAACAGGGCAAGATGTTGAGCAAGCTATAGCCTCCCTTAATCGTGATACTGCTAGCGCCCATAAGGGTGTACAACAGCTCGATGTAGGCAAGCTGGAACAAATCGTCCATGAAAACCGCGAAATGGCAACTCAACTCTTAGAAGAAGGGTTTAAATACAGCGATGACTCCTATAAAACCATGTTTATCAAAGAGCACCCCATCGCCGTTGTCGACCGTGATGAAAAGGGCAATATAATCTATAAAAAAGATGAAAATGGGGAGCCTATAGAAGACGCTCGTGGACAAAATATCCCTAAGTTTCATTATTTAACGGATGAAGAAAAGCAGCATTTGCAAGCCGGCTCTGATGGCAAGGTGCATGTGTCACTCAATGGCATTTTTACGCCACCCTATGAAGCTGCTGTTTATGCAGAGCAACATGCGGAGAATAAAAATGAACCGCTTTATTTTGTTGTGTTCCCAGAAGCCGATTCTGCGATTTCAGAACTTCTGGTCGCAGGATACCAGAAGTTTATGGAAAATAACCTTTGGGGTTTGACTAATTCAACACAAGAAGCAAAAGATCTAATGTCTCGCTATGGTAACACAGGATTGCATTTTGATGCTCATAGTCGTGGCAGTATGACAGGCTTTAATATGCTGAATTCTTTCAAACAAGAAGGTGTCAATGATGTAGCTGGCAATACAACGATCAATTTCTATGGACCAGCGGCTAATGTTTTGGCAGCATCAGATCTGTTAAGGTATGTGAGTGGTGGCAAACAAACCACGATTGGTTTTGATGGGCATAGATATGATCCTGTAAGCAGAGTTATTGGTGGCAATAGCTATACTTACGAGACAATACCTGCTGGCAGTAACTGGTGGAAAGAATGGTGGAGAGTGATCATGAATCCCATAAGTTCCCATACCTGTCTTGGAGACGTGGGTCCAAAATGCCAAAAGTTTTATGGTACATCTCATCGTGAACAATTTTCTTTAAGTAAATCAAGGAGTAAAAAATGAAACAAACTCTAAAATTATTAAGCACTATAACTTTGTTAATTATAACTGGATGTAATATCGATAAGCCTCCTCCAGGAGAGGTGGCTACGTGGGAGAAAAATGGTGTTACTGATTTTACTGAGGTAGGAAAAGCCTTGTTAGAATGTGGAATGCCGAGCCTTATTGATGCCGATCCAGAAAACAGAAAACTCAGCTACAATGCATGGGCAACTATTGATGCCTGTATGGTTCAATCAGGTTTTCGTGATAAAGTGGGGGGAGGGACTTGGTGCGAGAATCATAAAGCCGAAAACTTGCCCATTTGTCGTCCAGGTGCTGTGATCCCGAGGCCCAGTGTCAAGAAGCGCTTAAACAGCCCGTTTTGTAAAAAATATAAAAATAGTCGCAAATGCCAGCCTTAAGTTTTGCTGTTTGTGATGATTAACAATCCGTTATACTTGCCTTCGCTTTAAATGGCGGGATTGTTTTCTCAATCCACCATCTCAATATTGTTCACCGTTATTTTAAACAGCGATGACAAAAAATATCAACAGGCTTTAGAGCTTTTTTATTGTAAATAAATCCATTGAAGGAGGAAAAAATGAAGAAAATCTTAAAACTATTGAGCTGCATAGCTCTCTTAAATACAGCGGGATGTGTTAACCAACCTCCTCCATCAACTTTAGCATTATGGGAAAAACCAGGTGTCGATAAAACTATGACCCAACAAGCCTTGTCAACATGTGGTTGGAAACCAGTCTATGCTTCTTCTGACGATATGAATGCGTATGCGAGTGAATTTGCCTCAGTTTATGAGTGCATGAAAAAAGCCGGTTACCGGTATAAATTGCAAGATTCAAAAGGAATCTATTTTTCACCACCTGCGAAAAGTGGCTCGTTCCTCAGCAACTTAATGATAGCAGGATATGAGCAATTTATGGATAATGACACTTTTGGTGTGACCAACAAAACGCAACAGGAACGCGCTTTACTAACGCATTTTGAGGATGAAAGAAACCGTCAGCAAAAGCAAAAAGCTTTACAAAAACGACCATCAAAGCGTGCTCCCCATCATTAAAAGGGAGTTGGACAAAATCACGAATAAAGTAGAGGATCAAAGCCGTCTCTTCCTTTATCCACGCGGAGGGCCTTTTTAATTTGGTGGTTAAGATAGTCTACAATAAGGCAGGTGAGGGGTCCATTACGGGGGATGTGCATTTTGAAGCCAAAGTCGTGGGGCAATCCACAGGATATGTTAAGCGGTTTGACCGAGGCTGGTGCATCTGGCAGTGTGAGTATGGGTTTTAAGACGGAGAAAGCTGAAGCTTCTGTTCAGACATCTACCGTGGTAACAGGTACGATAGAAGCAGGGCGTTCTGTCACCATGGATGCCCACAAAGGCAGCATCCATGGTGTTGGCGCTGATATTCTCGCAGGCACAAACCCTCTGAGCAATGATGAACAGAGCGGGAATATCACCTTGGATGCAGGGCAACATATCACCTTTGAAAGTTCTTCAATGAGTGTTGGCACCGGTTATGGCACGGGTGGCGCAGGGGCAACGGGCAGTGCTGCTTTTAGTCAAGGGGAAGGTTCCAGTGAGGAAGTTCAACACAAAAACAGCCATATTATAGGCACCGGCACCGTTCATACCACGAGTGGGGCAAACACCACATTGGCAGGCGCCGTGGTTTCTGGAGAGCGTGTAGAAATGGAAGTAGGGGGTGATTTTGCCATTAC
>NZ_JBHIPB010000044.1:0-3207 GCF_042195825.1 Bartonella sp. AP40SXNS | reverse complement strand
TGAACATGCGCGATATTGAACAGGGGCTTGATCAGATCAACCGTTTGAGTTCAGCGCACGCTCAAAGCGAACTTCTTCCAGGGCGTGAAGAAGGGAGCACCATTGTCAATATTAACAATCATCCCGATAAAACTTTCAAGGTTACTGTTTCTCATGACAATATGGGACAATCTTCCACGGGTTATGCGCGTTATAGTGCGGGCTTGAGGGTAGAAAATATTTTAGGGATGAATGATGCGTGGGATTTTAACTATCAACGCAGTGAGCCCGATTATTGGGGTGGGAGCAAGCAAGAAGGACATAGTAATAACATTTCAGCGAGTGTGAGTATTCCATATGGTTATTGGACCTTTGGATTGAATGGCACTGTTTATAATTACCAAAGCATTATCCCTGGCAATTTTACCGATATTGAGACGACGGGGGATTCCAGTGAGTTGCACGCCAGTACAAGCAGGGTTCTTTACCGTGATAGTGTTTCCCTTACAACCTTGAATTTGGGTCTTTCTTATAAAAGAACCAACAATTACCTTCTTGGCAATAAGATTGAAGTGGGCAGCCGTCAATATAGCGTCGCCAATTTTGGCATTTCGCATTCGCGCCAGATGTTGGGGGGGACTTGGACCTTTGATGTGAGTTATTTGCAAGGGCTTCCCTTGTTTCATTCAGTAAAGAAACATGCGCCAGGAGCAGGGGATGCGGAGCCACAATTTGCCAAATTTACCGGTACGCTTAGTGTCATGACGCCTTTTAAGGTAGGGGGCTTGGACTTTATACTGAGCAATCTTTTGAGTGGTCAATATTCACCGCATAATTTATTGGGAGCTGAACAGATTTCGTTGGGGGGCGCTTCCAATGTTCGTGGCACGCGTGAGAGTTTGCTTTTTGGCAATAACGGTTTTTTTAGCCGGAATGATTTGTTGCTACGCACCATTCCGTGGAGCAATCACGCGACCTTCAAAAAGGTTTTTGGAGAACTTCGCCCTTATGTTGGTTTGGATTATGGGCGTGTTTTTGCACAACCCTTGTATGGGATTAAGAGTGATCAGCTTGCCGGTTGGACAGCAGGTGTCAAGCTTGCGGGAGGCATGGTCTCTCTTGATGCCAGTTATTCCAGTATTTTTTGGAGCACAGTTAAGCACAAAAAATCAGGAACATTTTTTATGACATTAACAATGGAACTTTAAGCATTTTTTATTGGGGAGTTAAAGTATGAGATATGAGAAGAGAGCAGAAAGAGCAGCTTTATTAGGTGTTTTAGTCTCCAGTACGATGCTCAAAAAGGTTTTATTTGGGGGACTTGGTTTTTCTTGTTTGTTAGCCCCTTCAGCGTTACAGGCGCAAATTACTGTGGATCCTAACGCGAATGCCGCCCATCGTCCAGATATAGTGGCAGCGCCCAATGGGGTTCCCTCGATTGATATTGTTACCCCCAATGGCAAGGGCTTATCGCACAATAAATATAACGATTTTAATATTGGAAATCCGGGTGTGATTTGGAACAATCATGCGCAAGAAGTGGGGCAATCGCAGTTGGGGGGCATTATGCCGGGCAATCCGCATTTGCGTTTCACGGGTTCAGCGAAAGTGATTTTAAATGAAGTGACCAGCAGCAAGCGCAGTGCGCTTCATGGTCCAGGAGAGGTTTTTGGGAGCCCAGCCGATGTGATTATAGCCAATCCCAATGGGATAAGCTGTGATGGTTGTGGCTTTATCAATACGCCCCATGCGACCTTAACCACAGGTGTTCCCGAAATTGATGCGAGCGGTTTTTTGAAAGGCTTTGAGGTGCGAGGTGGGGATATTACCTTTGGCGCCAAGGGAGCCAATTTTTTCTCAGGCCAAGGGGCGGTTGATATTGTCGATATTGTCTCACGCACAGTGCATTTTGAAGGAGCTGTTGCGGGCAGAGAAATTGGTGTGACAGCAGGGACGGGTCACTTTGATTATGCTTCACGGGAAATGAAAGAACTGACCGATATTACTGGTAAACCGGAATATGCGATAGATGGTTCTGCTTTGGGGGCTCTACAGGCGGACAGAATAAAACTTGTGGCAACAGAAAAAGGTGTTGGGGTTCGCATGCGCCATGATATGGCCGCCAATGCGGGGCAGTTGCATCTTTCTGCTGACGGGAAAATCTCGTTGAAGAATGTTTTTGGTCATGGGGGTGTTGTCCTCAAATCGAAAAGCCAGAGCGTATTGGCAAAGCACATCACCTCGAAAAAGCATATTGATATTGCCGCCCATAAGGATGTGACGTTAGAAACGGTTGGTGCTGATGGTCATTTGAAGATAGAGGCGCAGGATGGGCTTTTATCGATTGCCGGTAAGGCAACCTCTGGGGGCAATATGGAGCTGTCTTCGCGCCAGACACTTCAAGTTTCAGGGCTAGGGTCAGGTGCTGATATGGCTCTTGAATCGGGCGGAGACTTGAAGCTTGAGGGGATTGTTTTAGCGCAAGGGAATCTCAAGGCGCATGCCGGTGGTGATATACAAGCTCATTTTTTAGCCGGTGGGGTTGATCTGGCGGCAACGGGTGCTGCTGGTGTTGTTGTTCTTGGCACCCAAGGGGATGTTGATCTCCAGAGCAGTCAAGGTGCGATTGTTGCTGAAAGTGTTTATGGAGCAGGAGATATCACCCTGGTTTCTCATAACGGGCTATCTGTTTCTCAAACAATTCTGTCGCATCAAAATGTTGCCATTCAAGCACAACCAGCAACAAATGCTCCCGTTCATTTTGGGCAACTTTTAGCCTATGGCAAGGCAAATATTGAGGGCGGGGCGGTTGACTTTTCTTCACTGATGACGGGTGAAGAAGCTGTTTTAAAGGTTGGCAGCCTTGATGCAGGCACACTGATGACAGGTGTCGTTTCTACGGGCGGTTCAGGGGATCTTGTTTTAGATGAAAAGGGCTTTCTTTTGATTACAGCAAAAGAAGGGGTGAAGGTTGGTCAGATTGCCAGTGGTGGCAATATTGAAATTTTTGCAGGCAACGACATCTATTATGATCAGGTCATGGGCTATGGCAGTGCAACATTGACATCAGTATCAGGAGAGATCAGTGTTGAGAATGTGTTGTCTGCTGAGGGGGATGTGAGATTGACGGCAAACACTCTCGATTTAAGCAATAATCGTTCTCATATTTACACGCCGCAAACGCTGTATTTAATTGCAGATCATATTGATGTCTCAGAGAGCGAATTG
>NZ_JBHIPB010000043.1:0-3326 GCF_042195825.1 Bartonella sp. AP40SXNS | reverse complement strand
AATAACGCATATTAGGATTGTATCTAATCAACTTAACAAAAGAGGTATAGATTATGGTTATAAGCTCTATACCCCTTGTGAGATTAACATACCCATTATGTGAGCATGCTTTTAAGTTATTCAGTTTCTCTTAATACCAAATTTGGTAAGTTCTTAACGATTTTCATTGTTTCTAAACTTACGGTAGTAACCCTTTGAAACAATTCTAGAGGGTAGGCAGGGTTGCCAACGGTTTCAACAGCATAACGGTTGGCATCATTGACAATACCACTCTTTTTATCAGTCTTTACACACTGACGCCCCATAACCCATTCAAGAGCGGGTTTACCATTGACGATATACTCATAAGCTTACTTAGGGATATCTGTCATGATGATATTGCTATTATAAATAACAGTTGATTTATCTTTCTCTTTACCTGCTTTTGAGAATTCCATTTCAGTCACGTAATAAAACTTTTCGGAATTAGGAATATCAGTTAATTTTGGATTAGCCTTTTTAAAGGTCATAGGATAAGGTTTTACATCTTCATAATTCACGTGCAGATGACCCAATTCACGCCCTGCTGTTACAAATTTCCAAAATCCTTAGCAGTTTTTATATAAGGAAGACGAGGCAATTCTTTAGAGAGGTTATCAGCATAACGAGCACGATAATCTTCCGAATGTAACAATCCATAGACGTAATAGAACAAATCATCTTTAGTGATAGTTTCATTAGGATAAGCAGCTTTAAAATGTGCTAATCCTTCATCAGTTATGGCATTACGCATTTTCTTTTTTTCTTATTTTAGTAAATAAGCGATTGTCATGCTATTTTTCTTATCAAGCGATAATAATGGATAGTTTTTTTGTTGTCTCTAATATGTAACAGTTCCAATAAATTTGGTATATTCTATGAATAAGAGGCTTTACTTGAAGCTCAAAATTATATTACATGCAACACCTTAAAATTAAGAAGCATATTAGAGTGTATGATTGTCATTTAACAGTGTCATTGTAAAATCTTCAAAAGCGGGGGAAATGATATGGTTTGCACAACTAATAAAGCAGGTGTATACAGTACAGTCTATGCTTTTTTCTCAGATGTTATAAGTATTATTCTCATCAAAAAATTAAAAAATTGTTACGCGGTTGGCGATTTTTTCTGTGACGCTGATGATGGGGGTCATTTTGTTGCTCATTTTGAGGGCACAATGAATGCATAGATTTTTTTTCATTTTTGTTTTTGCGGCTATTTTGTGCCTTTTTTCGTTGCCGAGTTTTGCCCAAAACATTCGTGAGAAAGCGATTAATCAATCAGAGAGCATCCAACGACAACAAACGCAACAACAACGTTTTCAGCAATTACACCGTAGAAACGAAACACATGGGGTATTTTTGCCAGACGATGATACCACATCTGCCTATGGTGCTTCGCCTAGTACAACCTGTTTGCTGATCAAAAGCATTGAATTTGTTGGTGCTCAGTTGATTTCTCATACCGACCTTCATGAAGCCATTTCTCTTTGGGAAGGGCGGTGTTTGGGGATTGCCGAAATCAACAAAGTGCTCAAAGCGGTGACCAAGCTTTATATGAAGCGCGGCTATATTGCGGTGCGGGCTTATTTGCCTGAGCAAGATTTAAGCGGCGGTCATCTCAAGATTGTTGTTGTTGAAGGTGTGATGGAAGATATTACCCTTGATGGGCATAAAGTTGGAATGAAATCTCAAGGAGAAATCACCACGGCTTTTCCAAACCTTATTGGAAAACCGACCAATCTGCGCCAGATAGAGCAAGGGCTTGATCAAATCAATCGGCTTTTCTCACGCCAAGCCACCATTAATCTTGGTGCTGGTGGCAATTCGGGTGGTTCGATACTCGATGTTCATATTGAAAAACAGAAACCTTGGCTTATTACGCTTTCCAGCGATAATCTTGGTGCTAAAGCAACAGGAATTTATCAAACGCGCTTGAGCCTTTCTTTTGATGATCTGTTGGGGATCAATGATCAATGGTCGTTTAGCTATCAGCGTTCTATGGATGGTAGTCCGTATCATTTTTCTCACAAGCGTCCCAATAGTGATACTCTAACAGGATCATTTTCTCTACCCTATGGCTATTGGACAACTGGTTTTGATGGGACGTGGAGCCAATATCATTCGAGTGTTAAGGGAATATTTTCCGATATTATGACAGCGGGTAAGTCTTTATCGCTTACACCGTGGATTTCACGGGTTATCGACCGTGATCAAGAGGGAAAGACCTGGGTTACAGGACGGTTGACATGGAAATATTCTGATAATTTTATTATGGGCAGTCGGGTTGATGTTTCCAGCCGTAAACTAGCTATTGCAACCTTTGAGCTTGATCATTCGCGCAAGTGGCTTGGAGGAGAATTAAGCGCGCATATAGGGTTTCATAAAGGGTTGGCAATTCTTGGCGCTTATGACGATAAAGAGCAAGAGAATGTAACAAAAAATTCACCCAAAGGGCAATTTTCCAAATTGTCTTTTTCCCTAGGCTACGTGCGTTCTTTTTCGCTCAAACAGTATAACTTTCGCTATAACACGCTGTTTTCAGGACAATTATCACCCGACACGTTGTTTAGTTCAGAGCAAATATCGCTTGGTGGTAGTTCCTCTGTGCGTGGGGTGCGTGAGGCGATTTATTACGGCAATAATGGGGCGTTTTGGCGCAATGAATTGTCGCTGTTGTTGCCAGGTTTTTCTTCGAGAATGGGGCGTAAATTTATGAGCCAATTTGCCCCTTATATGGCGCTTGATCTGGGGGCCGTAGCCAATGATGCAAACAAAAACAGTTTTGGCGGGAGCCTCGTTGGGGCAACTCTTGGTTTCCATGCAACCGGAGACATTACGGATATTGATGTGTCTTATTCGAATATTTTAACCCAATCGACAGTGCGAGAAAAGGGGAATGCGACAGGGTTATTTCAAGTGCGGGCATTATTAAGATTTTAGAGCAAATGGGCGGTAAAAATATCGCTGCGCTGTTTATACCCATATGGGTTGTTTTTTTTAAAGAGATAAAGAATTTTATGAGGAGCTGAAGATGCGGGGATTGAAAGATCAAAAGCATAGATTGGGATATGGATACAAGCTATGGCAGCGCGTTCTTTGTGTTTTGCAGCGAGGGATCCATAAAGGGCTTTCACTTGTTTTAAGTTTTTGCTTAGCTTTTCAGCCTTTGTTGTTGCAAGCACAAGCGCTTGGAGCGCGAAGTCCTGTTGCACAAGAGAGCCAAGGGATAAAAGCAGCTGATGGGGTTGGCTCTGTTTTCCGCCCCACGGTGGGGAAAGCCGGCAATGATGTGCCGCTGATTGATAT
>NZ_JBHIPB010000042.1:0-3358 GCF_042195825.1 Bartonella sp. AP40SXNS | reverse complement strand
CCATACATTGCATCATCATATTCGCGCTGTTTTATATCATCTAAAAAAAAACCGTATGCTGTGCTGTGTAGAATAAAATCGTGAGGAATGTTACCGTTGAAACACTGCTCTTCACATTCTTTCAGATAGCATTCGGCAATATCTTCAGAGATATCTTCACAACGATTAGTCGTTGGTTCTACACGCAAAATTTGGACAGCATTATCGGCTTGGTCGATAAATTTGATCATGTCCTTTTCTTCTAAGAAAGGACCAGATTTAGCGAGATTTTGTTCTTCATTTTCGCAGATGACTAAGAGAATTTCATCAGAATTGATAAACACTGGTTTTTTCACAAATGCCTCCATACAGCCTATTGGCAAAAGTTATTTTCTAAGATATGGAGTGAACATATTTTCGTTTTACGGTAATGTCAATATAAAAAATACCGTATTACGAAAATTATTTTATTTAGATTAGTGTATTTTTTATAGATATTTGGAGATTTTATGAAAGGCTATAAGATTGCAAAAAGAAAATTTTCACAATTATCAAATGAAGAAAAAATAGCAACTATCGCTTTTTTGATTCGATTAAAGTATGAAGAAACGCTAAAGTTGCCCTCCGTTCTTCTTCATTGCAAGACGAATATAGATCATAAAAATCTTGATCTATTTTGCTTAAAGCCGGATACGGAGGATACTCCTTAAAGAAACTGTGTAGATTCACTAGCTCTTCTGCAGTGATATCACGGTAGGCTTTAGAGTCAGAGTCATCAATCGATAATAAGCGTGTAATAGATGATGGACTCAATCCTAAATGTTGCCCTAAAGCCTTACGGCTTCCATGCCCCATTTCATTTAATTTTTCATTAATCCACACTTTTATTAACTTTTGAAAATCCATTTTATTTTTCTCTCTTAAAATTATTAAATAATCAATGTTGCGTATTACGAAAATTTTGTTTATATTTGCGTAATACGTAAATATATGACAGAAAATTTTGGATTACATGATTACTCCAGCAGTTACGATTATAAAGTATTTAGGCGGTGCAAAACGCGTGTCGTTGATTTCTCAATGCCATGTATCTGCTGTTTATAAATGGACTTATCCTTTTGAAAAGCGAGAGGGTAAAGGCGGCATTATACCAGCTAAATACCAAATTATGCTTTTAAATTATGCGCGAGATCATGGGATAGATTTGCGTCCAGAAGATTTTTTTTATCCCGAGCGCTTGCAGAGATTAATGCAAGAGCAACACCCCCCAATGTCGAAAATTTGCAAGAGCTGCGGTGTTGATCAGAAGGTCGATAGATTGCAGCATTAAGGAGATCAAAATGAGTTCGAATGAAATTTTATGGATAGCAGTGGTTTCAGTTTTGCTCTTAAGCGGAGTGATGTTTCGTATTGCATTGCATTATCGCGATCAAGTTAAAGCACTTAAAGAGCAGGTTCAAGATATTAAGAAAAAAATGAAAGAGAATGAGTTTAGGTATTTAAAGGAAAGCAAGCAGACAATTGATGAATGTGATGCGGATCTTGAAGAACGTGACAAGGAAATTAAACAACTGAAGCAAGAGATTGAAGAACGTGACGAGGAAATTAAACAACTGAAACAAAAGACTGAAGAGCATGAAAAGGCGTTCAGAAATGTAAGTGAAGTTGTAATGACACTCGAAGCAGATGTTCAATCACGTGACAAGGAAATTAAAGAACTTAAACAAAAGATAGAAGAATGTGACGACGAGGAAATTGAAGAACGTGACAAGGAAATTAAACAACTGAAACAAAAGACTGAAGAACTAAAACAAAGTATAGATGCGTATCGAGAAGAGTTTACACGGAAAAGTGAAAAGATACAGGCACTAAAAGCAGATGTTCAATCACGCGACGAGGAAGTTGAAAGACTAACACAAAAGCTTAAACAGCGTGATGAAGCAGTAAAAGCGCCGGCTCGTAAAAATAAGAAGAAGGGTAAGTGAGGAGAGAAAGATGAGTTTAGTAGCAATTGTTATTTCCTTAATTGCGAATGTGATTTCGTTTTATGCTGTTCATGACTCTTCTAAAAGAGTGCGAAGGCTTAGAAAAGAGCTAGCAGAAAAAAATGAGTTAATAGCGTCACAAAAAGCATTGATGGAAGAACAGCTAGCAGAAAATGAAGAGAAAATACAACATTTACAAAAATTACAAAAAGAAGTGCAAGAACGTTTGTTGGAATCTGAACAGAAGAAATCTAAAGAGCAAGAATATTTGACTGAATATGAAAATATTAATGACAATCTTCAAGAGCCTGAAGATGTTCGTGCGCTTGTAAGAGAGTTTGTAAACAAAGCTCCAATTATAAATGAATATAGTGATGAAAAAGATGATGATAGAGCACGAAAGATATTGCAACAATTGAGGAAGGATGAACAGACAAAGAATGAAGCAATTGAAATTATTGAGGATTTCAATAGATGGTTTATGGCAAAACAATCGGTTACAGTTGCAGAAGCCAATCAATGGGATAGGGCACAATATTTATCATTTCTTCTTATGAAACCAAAGCCACTGACATGGGCCGAGTTGGCTGAAAAAAGCCCTGAGGAACAACATCGTTATTCATCATGTTGGAAAACGGTTATTTATTGAATGGAAACAGCTTGGAATACAACAGATCGGATAGTTTATTACTTGGTTTAATATTAAAATATTCGGGGCAAAAAGTCACTTTTTCTGGTGGATTTAAAGGATTTACGGCAGTGTGCTCCATAGTCAATATTAAAGGAATTTCTGAGTTTCTGTCTATAGGAAAAACACTAATAATTAGTCCTAATAGACCAGAAGGTTTGAGGCTAAATGGATCAATATCGCTATGTATGGGTGGATCGACTCGAGGTTTCTTTAAGCATAAGTGTTTTTCCTGTTGAGGATGGATGTAATGTAGTGTTCCTAATGATTGTGGCGAAAGTTCGCGATAGCATGCGGACATAAAGATAAAAAGGCTATTATCCTGTATGCTGATAGAGTTGATTTTAATTGTTTGTTTTGTGGGGTTTGTAATGATTAAAGATACATATATTACTGGAAGGATATCATTAGGATTATCACTTATCCATGAACTGTGTGTGGTAACACGGAGCTTTTTTTCTTCTAAAATCTCTAATTGTTTTTCCAGAACTGTGGCAAGCTTTTCCATTGATATTGCTTGTTGTTTAGTTGATTTAGCTATGTCCACGGCATTGGCTAATTCTGTTTCAAATTTTTCTCGGTCTTCTCTTCTAAACTTTGCAGCTTCTATTCGATCTTCTCTTCTCAATTTTGCAGCTTCTATTCGATCTTCATTTCTTAAATTCAATGTCTGTTTAATAGAACGAAAAGAAAAAATTGCGGATAA
>NZ_JBHIPB010000041.1:0-3406 GCF_042195825.1 Bartonella sp. AP40SXNS | reverse complement strand
ATAATCGTTCTCATATTTACACGCCGCAAACGCTGTATTTAATTGCAGATCATATTGATGTCTCAGAGAGCGAATTGGCTTATGGCGGTTTAGACTTTCAAAGCACCAATGCCCTTGATATTCACAATGCGCGGCTACAAGCCGTAAAAGATGGCGGTGGGACTGGAGATATTCTTTTTGTTGCTCCAAGCGTTATGGTTGATGAGACAACGTCGATTTTAGCAGCACGAGATTTCGTGATCAAGACGGGGGAGCTTGGAAATAGCGGTCAATTGGCATCGGGGCAGGATTTAGTCTTTAGCGTGACGGGCAATGTGACCAACAACAAAACGGGCTTAATTTATGTGAAGGGCAATGGTGCTTTACAAGTTGATGGGGCTTTGTTGAATGATTTTGGCACTATAATGGCAGAAGGTGATTTGGGTTTCACCAATGCAGAAGGCACAGGAAAAAGCCTTTCCCTTGTTAACAAAGCGGGCTTTATTCAAGTTGGTGGAAACTTAAATATCCAAACCAACACCCTGAAAAACGAAGCCGATAGCACGCCTGTCATCACAGAAAAAACGGAATATAGCGATATTTCTTTCCAAAAACCAGAACGCTTTGATTCAATTGAAAATGCGATTTTGTATCATACAACAAGTATAGCAAATGAGTTGGGGATAGAAATATGGGCCGTTTCCTATGAGGAAGTTGAATGTTCGGGAAACACATGTGATTTTCACTTTAAAAATTCTTTGCCCAACAAAGAGGCAACTTATGGTAAGATAACTTTAGAAGATGGGATAGTATACAAGGCATTTACTTGGAATGAAGAGAGTGAAAGTTCGGTTTTTTTTCAAGGGTACCGATGGAATAATTTATCTCACATGATACAGAAAACTGTCACGCAAGAATTTTCGCCTACTCGTCAAGGAATGATACAGTCTCACGGCAATCTTATTATTAACGCTGATACCATTGACAACCATTATAGCATTATAGAAGCAGGGGGAAACGCCGATATCCACGCCAATGTGCTGACCAATTTAGGTGCAACAGCTTATAAAAACACCTATATGGGTTGTCAGGCTAATACGGATGCTTATTGTTATGCTTATAACGCTGATGGAAGCCGAAATGTTGCTTTAGATATAATAAATAATGATGGTTTTCGCCATATCAATTCAGAAGTTCTCGATACTGTTCCTGGTCTTGTTCAAGCGGGTGGCATTTTGAATTTGGTGGTCGATCAACTCCACAACGAGGCAGCGGAAGGTTCGATTACAGGGGATGCGCATTTTGAGGCAAAAACCGTTGGAGGCAATCCACTGGAGTCCTTAAGTGGTTTGCCTGGAGCTGGCGCTCTCTTTACACCAAAAGTCGATCTCAATAATGCGGGGGAACTTGCTGAGGGGCTCCCTTTACCAAAGCCCCAATCGGGGGGTGTTGGGGGCACGCTGCCCAATCAAAATTTCATTTATGAAACGCGGGCAGAATTCCTTGATGTCGGCAAGTTTTATGGCTCAGCCTATTATTTGAACAGAATTGGTTATAATCCTGACAGAGAGATTTTTTTCTTAGGTGATGCCTATTTTGAAAAGCAGCTGATTGAGAAACAAATGCGTGATCTTGTTGGTCAAGGTTTGGGCAAAGGTT
Organism: Bartonella sp. AP40SXNS; assembly: GCF_042195825.1. Classification (NCBI taxonomy): domain Bacteria; kingdom Pseudomonadati; phylum Pseudomonadota; class Alphaproteobacteria; order Hyphomicrobiales; family Bartonellaceae; genus Bartonella; species Bartonella sp. AP40SXNS. The sequence continues at coordinate 1,768 of NZ_JBHIPB010000041.1, read as the reverse complement.
CCTTTATTCCTGGAAGTGATGCCATTGAACAAGTCAAAACTTTGCTAGATGGTGGGGCAGATTATGCAAAAGCACACAATCTCCCTTTTGGTGAGGCTTTGAGTGAAGAACAATTGGCGTCCCTAGAAGCCCCGATGGTGATTTATGTGCGCCAACAGGTCAAGGGCATGGATGTTTATGCACCGGTGCTTTACATCCCTGAAAAAGACAGAGCCTCCTTTGTTTCTGCTGGGGCTTTGATCATGGGCGATGATGTCAATATCACCAGCCAAAATACAAGCAATTCCACAATAACCAATTCAGGGCGGATTGCGGCAAACCACCAATTGCATGTGCATGGTGGGGATATCCTCAGTCAAGGGGGGCATTTTGCTGCTGGTGGGGATGCTGTTATCCTTGCGGAGAAGAATATTCGTTTGGACGCAGGGCGCACAACGGTTGACGGCGTGGAGACCGTATTAAACACCGAGGCGCTTTCTGCTGGGGGTAATGCAACGGTGATTGCTAAACAAGATATTACCGCCTCAGGGGTGGGGATCAGCACCGGAGGTGATCTTGCCATGGCTACAGAAGAAGGCAACTTGACGATAGGCTCAGCTGCAACGCATCACCATAAACAGTATAGTGACTCCATTATGCACCATAAATCTGTGTTAAACTCTGGAGGCTCGACGACACTTCTCTCTGGAAAAGATTTGAATATTTTAGGCTCTGATGTTCAAGCGCATGATGATCTTTACTTACAAGCAAAAGAAAATGTTTCGATTGATGCTACACGCAACAGCATGGACAATCATCGCGGGAGTGAAACCTCCCATGTCGCCTTGCACAATGGCTCTCATTTAAGTTCTGGAAAAGATACCACTGTCATCTCGGGTCAAGATATCCATATTGCTGCTTCCGATATAGATGCGAAGGACAATGTTGCTCTTGGCGCACAAGGGGAGATAACAATAGGGGTGAGAAACGATGAAAGAGATTATCATTTTCAGAGCAGCGACTTTAGTGTTGATAGGCAAGAGTCTATTTCTCGGGGTTCTTCGATAAAATCTGGGGGTGATACCACTGTTGTTGCAGGGCAGGATGGGAAACCGCATGACCTTAGCATCACAGGCAGTTCCGTTGCGGCTGAGGGCAAGGTAGGGCTGAAAGCCAGCAACGATGTCCTGATCACCAATGCAGAGGATAGTTCACACCGTGAGATATCTAGCTACACAGATGGCGGTTTTTTTGGGGGAAGCTCATCCTATCATGAAACTTTTGGAGCTACCCAAGTGGTAGGTTCAAGTATAGCAGGAGAAAAAGGCGTTGCCATTGAATCTGGAAACAACACGGAAGTTGTCGCCTCGACGCTCGTAGCCGGTAAGGCAGAGGAAACGTCAGGAGAGAAAGCACCAGGAGAACAGAAACAAGCGGATATTACTATTCACTCTGGGGGAAAGATTGTCATAAAAGGCGCCCAAGAACAGTTGGATCAGCAAGCACAATCGTCTTCAAGTGGCTTTTTGCATGAGGAATCGTCCGATACATCTCAATCTCATACCACAACGGTCTCCTCTATCCTTGGGGCAACGGGAAACATCGTGTTAGACGCACAAGGAGAAGCCAAGATTTCTGCTTCTCATCTGCTTTCCGGTCAAGATATCAATGTGAGCGGAGAAAATGTGACGATTGATGGCATGACAGATCATCATAAAAGCCATTCAGAGACCCATGAAACGGGTTTTGGTGTGGGATCAGGCAAGGGCTTTGTGTCGATATACGGGAG
>NZ_JBHIPB010000040.1:0-3494 GCF_042195825.1 Bartonella sp. AP40SXNS | reverse complement strand
GAACCGCTTGTCATGAGTTGGATATAATCGATAATCAAGACATCTAGACCATGTTGTCGTTTAAGACGCCTTGCACGGGCGGCCAATTGTGCAAGGGATACACCCCCCGTTTGATCAATATAAAGAGGGATTGTTTGTAAGGAACGCATTGCGTAAATGATGTTGGTAAATTACTCTTCTGAGATATTACCACGACGCATATCAGAAGAAGAAACCTTTATTTGTTCTGAGATAATACGAGTTGCAAGCTGTTCTGTTGACATCTCAAGTGAGAAGAAACCAACAATACCCCCTTCATTGGCTTGGCTGTTATCACGCTTACAAGCATTAGCAATATTAAAAGCAATATTGGTCGCCAGAGAGGTTTTCCCCATAGCAGGGCGTCCAGCAAGGATAATTAAATCAGATGCTTGTAATCCTCCCATTTTTTCATCAAGGGTTTTGATATGGGTAGCTATCCCTGAAAGCTGTGAGGAACGCTTTTTCGCAGCGCTTGCCATGTTAAGTGCTTTTGCAATGGCTGTATCAAAGTTTTCAAACCCACCTCCATATTTTCCTTTTTCGGCGAGCTCAAATAACTGATTTTCAATTGTTTCAATTTGTTGGGAAGGTGTGAACTCCAGAGGCGCATCAAAGGCTGTATTGGCAACTTCATTGCCAAGATTAATCAAAGAGCGTCGGATAAACAGATCGTAAATGACGCGTCCATAATCTTCAGTGTTAATAATAGTGACTGCCTCTGTGGCTAAGCGAACAACATACTGGTATACAGTAATATCTCCAACTTTTTCTTCCATTTGGATATAGGGCTTGATTGTAATGGGGTTTGCAAGATGACCCTTTTGAATAATTTGTAAGACAATCTCAAAGATCTTTTGGTGTAGCGTTTCAAAAAAATGTTCTGCTTTGAGAAAGTCTGAAACGCGATCGAGTGCATTATTATTAATCAGGATTGCTCCAAGTAATGCCTGTTCCGCTTCAATATTATGGGGAAGTTGACGAAAAGAAGAAGCAAAATTATCTCTTGGATTTTCTGTTTTTAGCATGTTCAGTGTTCTCATTGCTTTCTTTTCCCTTGTCTGGTGCCTCGAGTGTGATTTCTGTTGTGTATCCGCTTTGTTTTTCATAGCGGTGGGTGACAGTGGAAGCTTTCCATGGCCCATTGATTTGCCCACGAAACCCTTGCAATAAAAGAGGTTGATCCGCCATGATTTCAGGGCGTCCCTCTAAGGTCAAAGAACCACTGCCTACAGCACGACACAACCTGTCCGACTCGGAAGCAGCAGCAGCTCGTGCTTCCTCCTCACAAGTGTAACAACTGCGAAGACGCCGCACGGGACCGCTAAACCCTGTCTGATGCTTGACTTGGCATTGCTGCCCTTTTGAGCGATCAAAATAAGAAGCTTCAATGGTGCCATATTGCGTACGTGGCTCTAACGTAAATTCCCAGTTGGAACAGTCGTGCTTATGGATTGCTAATGCTGGTAAATTGTCACCGCTTAAAAATAAAAACTTATTGTCCTTGATCAAAAAACGCGCCCGCATGCGATCGGCAAGGCGGGTTAAAAAATCAACAGCCGATTGATCTGTACGAATCACATAAGGCAAAGTTTGTTGAGTGAACTGAGGACTGACCTTTGCTTGATAGCCATGGCGTTTGGCAAGTGTCTCCACAATCTCACCAACAGTTTTGTGATCAAAATGTTCACTCACCTGTTCTTTGAGCTCTTTACGCATCGAGGCGCTTTTGCCACAAAGGCGCAAAATCTCTCCATCACTGCCACCACAACTTACAACCGATTCGACAACAAAACGCCCCATAAAGGCACTGATGCTGTTCTCATAGCCAAAAATCACCTGTAGCGCACTATTGCTTGAGGGAACCTCTAAATCATTGCCACTATCGTCAAACTCTGCTTCAAATATATCGGCTTCATTACCGGTATGGTCCGTAATGGTTGCGGTTAAAAGACGCTGGTAAAAAACCTCATGAACAGGTTTGTCTCCCACCTTGACCACAATAAAAGGGTGTGTACGCATTAATCCCATAACCGCTTCACCATGCTTTGGGGATTAGACAACACAAATTCAGGCAGAATGACCTTTAAGCCCCGTGGTAAAAACACACCATATTTGGCAATCTCTGGATTAGCTTCCAGTGTGGCTTCTAAATAGCCGTTTAGTCCCCCAACTTGAGAACGGTCCCCTAACACAGCCATGACATGGTGAAAGCAAAGGAGATCGAGGCTCATATCCTCTAGCTCTACAACAACATGTTTTTCTGGTATCTTCATAAAGTTTGTCCCACTTGGATTTGTCTCTCTTGGTATTGTCCTTGTGGTTTTCCGCCATTAAAAAAGGGCAAGAGCGTAATGGAATAGCGGATGCGCTGGGATTGACCAGAGCGACTGATATAGTCATGGTCTTTATTGATCGTGGTGATTACTACGGATCCATGGAGAAGGACACTATAGGTCGTATCATTAATCCAACGAAGCATCTGGACCGGCTTTGCTCTTCGAATAGTTGTAGTGATGGCATCTATCGCTACCCGGTCACCAAATTCTTCTGGAAACCAAACTCCATGAATGGTCTTTGCATCATTGCCATAGCCAGTAAATTGCAAACTGGGTGCCTTGCCAAAACGCTCCATACAAACCCAGGAGGCAGAAAACTCTTCTTCAAAGGATTGGAAATTTAGCCAATCCACATAAAATTGATGCGGTCCTAACATCATCAAAGGATCTCTCATAGGCTCCCTCCCCTCATTCTGTCCCGCCATGCAGCGCATTAGCGCGTGCCCGTTGCAAAGCATGGGCAACCGCACGACCAGTGGCCATGGGTTCACGCGCCCCATTAACATGCACTGTGACATTTTGATTGTGTGTGATGGGGGAACGGTCTTTGTCTCTTTGCTCTCTCGCAGATGAATTTACAGGAGAAGCCCCCGCAAATTGCACGATGGGTTGGATGGCTGTTTTACCCCCCAAAAAACTTGGCAAAAACTCTCTTACATCAATGGACCCAATCCACCCCTTAATGCGGCTAGGCAAAGATTTACAAAAATCCATCAATTGTGAGATAGACGACATAAAGCCATCGACAATCGAATTAGCTAGATCTTCGCCCGCTTGTTCCATACCAGCCTTGGCACTCTCCGAGAGCTTTTCCTGTGTAAAAAAACTCTTCAACCATTGCCAAAAGTTGGAAAAGCTTTGTTTAACGCCTTCCCACAAATTGCCAAACCACTCGACAACAGCGCTAAGCTCTTGTTTAAACTTTTGCCAAGTTTGAGAGAGATCAAAAGCAGCAGCAATGATGTTTTTCCATTTGGTGATGGTGGTGGTATCGGCACCAAAAAAGCGCATGACGGCTTCAAAGGCACGCCCCCAAGCCCGAGATACCCCCCGTGCAAAACCTTTGACAAATGAAGAAAAACGATCCCAATATTTCCACAAAGCAAAACCCGCAGCAAGGATGACAGCCACAACAGC
>NZ_JBHIPB010000039.1:0-3688 GCF_042195825.1 Bartonella sp. AP40SXNS | reverse complement strand
AAGTTCCGTCATGATATCCATGCCAATGAGATTGTTTTGCTTGCCTATTACATAGCAGCGATTAACATTGAATCGACTTATCATAGTATCATGAAAGGTGAGTATATCCCTTTTAAGCATATTGGCTTAACCGATACATTCCGGATGCTTGAAGAGAAGAACCTGCTACAGGAATTATTTAAAGAAAACAGTGAATATTTGGAACATCAGAAAAATCTAAATATTGAAGTTATCTTTGGTAACCCTCCTTATTCTATAGGACAAAAGAGTGAAAACGATAATGCGAAAAATACTCCTTATCCGATTTTAGATAAACGGATCAGTGAAACTTATGCGGCTCAATCGAAAGCAAGTCTTATACGAGGTCTGTATGACAGCTATATACGTGCCATTCGCTGGGCTAGTGACCGTATAAAAGACCGTGGTGTTATTGGTTTTGTTACAAATGCCGGTTTTATTAATGGAAGTTCTATGGATGGGTTACGAAAATGCCTCGTTGAAGAATTTAGCAGCCTTTATATTTTCCATTTACGAGGAAATGCGCGGACTTCTGGAGAACAACGTAAGAAAGAAAGTGGTGGAATTTTTGGTGAAGGTTCTCGTGCTCCTATTGCTATCTCTATTCTCGTAAAAAATCCAAATGCACAACTGCATGGTAAGATATATTTTCGGGATATTGGAGACTATCTCAATAGAGAAGAAAAGCTCACGATAATTGAAGAATTTAAGAGTATTGATGGCATTACACGAAGTAAACAAGGTTGGCAAATAATTACACCGGATAAGCATGGGGATTGGCTTAGTCAACGTGATGACAGTTTCAAATCATTTTTAGCTATAGGTGATAAAGGTGATAAAAAAGGTCATGGTAAAAAAATTTTTGAAAATTTTTCTTGTGGAATTATCACTAGCCGTGATGCATGGGCATATAATGCAAGCCGTGAAGCTTTAGCAAAAAATATGAATAACATGATTGCATTCTACAATAGTGAAGTGGAACGTTTTAATGATACTTATGTACATGCTGATCATAAAGCACGTACAAGGGCTGTAAATGATTTTATCAATACGAATGCCAAAAAAATCAGTTGGAGTCATAATGTTAAACAAGAATTGGTAAGAGAAACAATCTTTGAACTTGAAGAAAAATGCTTCACACAAAGCCTTTACCGTCCTTTTACACGACAGTGGTTTTATTATAATCGCGTTTTCAATGAAAGAGTTTATCAAATGCCGCGGATATTTCCTATAGGGCAAGCGGTTGAAAATAGAGTGATACAAATTACAGGTATAGGAGCAAATAAAGATTTTTCTGTTATTATGATTAAGACAGTATCTGATTTTCATGTAATAGAAAATGGACAATGTTTTCCACGCTATATTTATGAAGACACTACGGTTTCAAAAAGTAAAAGTGAGAAACAATCCCATTTATTTACAAACTCTATAGAGGAAAACAAAACAACTGGTTTACAGAAGCGTGATGCTATTACTGATGAAGGTCTAGACCATTTTAAAGCTGCTTATCCTAATGAAACCATAACAAAAGATGATCTATTCTATTATGTTTACGGTCTTTTGCATTCGGAAGATTATCGCTCTCGTTATGCTGATAATTTATGCAAAGAATTACCTCGCATTCCTTGTGTAAAGAGTGCTGATGATTTTTGGAAGTTTGTAACAGCAGGGCGTGAACTGGGTCATTTGCACATGAATTATGAAGATGTAGAGCTTTATCCAGTGACCTTTAAAAAGGGTAATCCAAAACTGACTGATATCTCTAATCCCGAAGAATTTTACTACGTTACAGAAATGAAATTTTCTGGGAATAGTAAGGAAAAGGATAAATCGACTGTTTTTTACAACAGCAATATCATCATGACGGATATCCCTCTTAAAGCTTATGAGTATATAGTCAATGGAAAGCCTACTCTTGAATGGGTTATGGAACGTCAATGTGTCAAGACTGATAAAAATAGTGGCATTGTGAATGATGCCAATCGCTATGCTGTTGAAACCGTTGGCAACTCTGCCTACCCTCTAGAGTTATTTCAGAGGGTTATTACCGTAAGTTTAGAAACCATGAAAATCGTTAAGAACTTACCAAATTTGGTATTAAAAGAAACTGAATAACTTATAAAGCATGCTCACATAATGGGTATGATAAACGCATAAGGGGTATAGAGCTTATAACCATAATCTATACCTCTTTTGTTAAGTTGATTAGATACAATCCTAATATGCGTTATTCTAAAAATAAGGCTTTGTACTTTTAAATACTCTTATTTGGATTGCTTTAAGACTTTTAAGAAACCCACTCTTAAATAGAATTAGATTTTTTTACATTGCCTTTAAAAGATTATACCGTAATCTAAAATGATAGCTTTATTAACATCGACCTTGTGGCTAAAATTCGTGATTATGCTGCTATTTTCCTAACTCTACTTTGGGACTATAAGCCCCTCTTTGGCTAGTTTTTCAACAGTTGTTTCAGCAACGCTTACTATGAGATCAGAAAATGATGCAAAAGCATTTCCATCGCTATAGCCTTTTGCTAGCCATATGGTTTCTTTGTTTTTTGTATGGTGAATAAGATAAACACTAACACTTATGGCGGGCTTACTAATATTATATCCACCGGTCACATAACCTGGTGTCGTCTCAGTTTTTATGGTAGCAAAGTTTCCAAATCCCGAAATAGTACTTGTAGAGGTTCCCGGATGATATGTTGGCGGGATATACGTCTGTGATATAGCACGATTATCAACGCTAACTATTAGGAGTGCATCTGCGCCTTTATTTGTTATAATTTCCTCTTTCTCGTTATAGGAATAATTACGAGTTAGAGGGAAAAGTTCTAATCCTCTCAATATCTGTACATTGTATTTAACGAGGGATTTCTCAAAGGTGTCTTCAAGTTCTTTTTGCTCAGAAATAGACATGCCAACACCTCCTATGACCACCTTTTTCGTTTGAAATCGTCCCTTGTAGTTTGGATCAACAATTCCGTTCAAATGTGTTATAGGACCACAAGCTGTGAGTATTAACAAACAAAGTAAAATAAAAAACTTCATCATCATAAACCTTTGATTAATGCAAAAGTCTAATAATGTATTTATAATTCGAATTAAAGATACTATTTGAACTTTTAAATAATTTTTTTAGATTGTTTTGCAAAATTTAAGAAATCCACTCTTAAAGTGAATTAGATTTTTTTACATTGCCTTTAAGAGATTATACCGTAATCTAAAATGAGTGCTTTATTGTTATCAAAAGCTTTGTTTAAAGAGAGTTATGTATATTCATTTTGCTTATAGGTTTTGAAGGTGTAAAAACCGTCAAAACCCCCTCAAAACGTATATTATTAGTTGAATTTATAGGTTGTATTATCAATATGGGTTGTTTTTTAAAGGTCTGTAAAATCTTAACATATTGAAAAATAACGTTTTTACTTTTTATCGTTTTTTTACATAATAGCAGCAACCCTCAAAACTCAAAATCCCTTCAAAACTCATAACCTAATGATCTTGATAACATCTCTTATGAGTTACAAGCTACCTTTTGAAAGGCTTTACAGGATCACATACTTTTCATAAGACACGTTTTAATGTCTCACTAAAATGATCACTTTTGTCAGTTCAATTTACTGACACATAACTGACAAATATATATTATTAATTGTATTTAA
>NZ_JBHIPB010000038.1:0-3703 GCF_042195825.1 Bartonella sp. AP40SXNS | reverse complement strand
GGTCAAGTTATAGCGGAACAAGAAAACAGCAAATTAAAGTTTCTATTAGATGGAGAAATTTCTAAAGGTTCGACAGAGGCGATCACTGGCAATCAGCTTTATTCAATGAATCAGACATTTGCTGAGTATTTTGGTGGAGGATCAGGTTATGATAAAGATGGAAAATGGAAAGCTCCAAGTTTTAAGGTTAAGAAAGTTGATGCGGAAGGTAAAGAAAGTGAGGAAAGCTATAAGAGTGTAGCGGAAGCACTTTCTGATATTAGTAGTTCTGTCACGAATGTTCATCATGATGTGACTAATGTTGTCAGTGATAGCCTTGTCAAGCAGGATGAGAAGACAAAAGTTATCAATATTGGTAAAGAAGTAGCAGGTACAGAAATAAGTTTTCTGGACGAAAAGGGCAAAGAACGGACGCTTTCAGGTGTTAAGGCGGCAGAGAATGACAATGAAGCAGTTAATAAAGCGCAGCTTGATGCAAGTCTGAAGGATCTTTCTACCAGCCTTCAGTCTGATGACTCGGCTGTTGTTCACTACGATAAGCTGGCAGATGGTAAAACTGATTATAGCAGTGTGACTTTAGGTAAAGGTAAGGATGCAGGACCAGTTGCACTTCATAATGTAGCGGATGGTACCATTGCTGAAAATTCACATGATGCGATTAATGGTAGTCAGATCAACACGATTTCTCAGAATGTAGCTAAATTCCTTGGCGGCGATGCGGCATTTAAAGACGGTAGCTTTACCAACCCTACTTATAACTTATCTCGCGTTTCTGAAGATGGCGAGGTAACACAAAAAGCCTTTACCAATGTTGGTTTAGCATTTGAGGGACTTGATGCAAATATCAAAAATGTGAATCAGCGTATTAAGGAAGTCTCAGAAGGAGTTGCACAAGATTCTTTATCATGGAGCGAGGGTGAAAAATCCTTTGTAGCCTTGCATGGAGGAAAAGACGGTGCAAAGACAAATAGCAAGATTAAGTTCCTTGCGGCAGGAGATATTACGAAAGAATCTACAGATGCAGTAAATGGCTCCCAACTTTATTCCTTAGGAAAAGATCTTGCATCGTACTTAAACGGTGATGCTAAGTATGAGAAAGATCAATGGTTGTTGCCTAGATTTAAAGTTACACACCTTAAAGAAGATGGCACATCAGAAGAAGCTGAGTACGATAGTGTTTCAGAAGCTCTTTCAGGTGTTGGTAATTCTTTCACGAATGTGGTTAAAGACTTTAATGACAAAGTCACGAATATCACAGAATCTGTCCAAGGCGATGCGCTGTTGTGGAATAAGGACGCAGAGGCGTTTGTAGCCAAGCATGGAGAGAAGGAAAGCAAGACGAACAGCAAGATAACGTCGCTTGCAAATGGGGGTATCACTAAAGACTCAAGCGATGCTGTAACAGGAAATCAGCTATATGCTCTAGGTAACAGTGTTGCAAAGTCTTTAGGTGGTGATGCTAGTTATGCAGGTGGCGCTTGGACGGCTCCAAGTTTCAAAGTTAAGATCGTTAATGAGGATGGTACTAAAGTTGAAGAGAAGAAGTATGATACTGTATCGGAAGCATTTGCTGGTGTAGGAACATCTTTTGAGAATCTTCAAAAAGAGTTTACTCAAAACAACACGGAGGTTACTGAAAATATTAAGCAGAATGCGTTGTTGTGGAGTGATTCTGAAAAGGCGTTTGTAGCAACGCATGGAGAGGGTGATGAGAAAGGCAACAGTAAAATTAAGTTTCTTTCCAATGGAGAGGTTTCTGCAAGCTCAAGTGAAGCGGTCAATGGTTCTCAGCTTTTTGCGACTAATCAAAATGTAAGCAGTGTATCTAACAATCTTGAAACAACAGCTACGAATATAGCTAAATCCTTTGGCGGTGGCGCTGAATATAAAGAAGGTCAATGGAGTGCTCCAAGCTTCAAAGTTAAGATCGTCAAAGAAGATGGCAGTGCTGTTGAAGAGCAAAGTTATGATGATGTTGCTAAAGCATTTGCTGGTGTAGGCGCTTCATTCACGAATATTCACAAAGAGCTTAAGAATGAGATTAATAAAGTTGTAGGAGATAGTCTTGTTAAGTTTGATGATACGACAAATGTAATCAAGCTTGGTGGTGAAAAAGAAGGTGCGAGCATCAGTATTGCGGATAAGGAAAGCCAAGATAGAATACTTTCAGGTGTTAAGACAGCGACAAGGGATAATGAAGCGGTTAACAAGGGTCAGCTTGATGAAAGTTTAAAGGATCTTTCTACCAGTCTTCAGTCTGATGAATCGGCTGTTGTTCACTATGATAAACAAGGTGATGATAATAGCAGCACTAATTATGCGAGTGTGACTTTGGGTAAAGGTAAGGGTTCTGCAACTGTTGGTTTGCATAATGTTGCCGAAGGTCAGATTAGTGAGAATTCGCATGATGCGGTTAATGGCGGTCAGATTTCTAAGGTTTCTCAGGATATTGCGAAATACTTAGGTGGAGGTACAAGCTTTAAAGATGGTACTTTCACGGGTCCAACCTATAAATTATCCAGTGTTGATGCAAAAGGCGAGGTAGTAGAAAAATCTTATGGTGATGTTGGTTTAGCCATTGAAGGTATTGATACGAATTTCAAGAATGTGAATAACAACCTAACGAATAAGTTTAATGAACTTACTGAAAATATCACGAATATTACTCAGGAAGTTCAAGGCGATGCGCTGTTGTGGGATAAGGACGCAGAAGCGTTTGTAGCGACGCATGGGGACAATAAAGAGAACAGCAAGCTCACATCACTTGCAGCTGGCTCTATAGTATCAGGCTCGAGTGATGCGATTACGGGTGGACAGATTTATGATCTGCAAAAAAAGTTTGCTGGCTATTTTGGTGGAGGTGCTGGTTATAATGAGAAAGGCGAATGGCAAGATCCGGATTTCCAAATTCAGACTTTCAGCAATGATGGTACGAAAGGAGATAAGAAGAGCAGTAATAATGTTGCAGGTGCATTTAATGACATTAATGACAGCATGAGCACTATCAACGCTCGTATTAAGGAAGTTTCAGAAGGAGTTGCACAAGATTCTTTATCATGGAGCAAGGCTGAAGGTGCTTTTGTCGCCTTGCATGGAGAAAAAGATAGTGAGAAGACGAACAGCAAAATCACATCACTTGCAAATGGTGATATTACTGCTAGCTCAAGCGATGCTGTAGCAGGAAATCAGCTATATTCTCTAGGTAACAGTGTTGCAAAGTCTTTAAGTGGTGATGCTAGTTATGCAGGTGGCGCTTGGACGGCTCCAAGTTTCAAAGTTAAGATCGTTAATGAGGATGGTACTAAAGTTGAAGAGAAGAAGTATGATACTGTATCGGAAGCATTTGCTGGTGTAGGAACATCTTTTGAGAATCTTCAAAAAGAGTTTACTCAAAACAACACGGAGGTTACTGAAAATATTAAGCAGAATGCGTTGTTGTGGAGTGATTCTGAAAAGGCGTTTGTAGCAACGCATGGAGAGGGTGATGAGAAAGGCAACAGTAAAATTAAGTTTCTTTCCAATGGAGAGGTTTCTGCAAGCTCAAGTGAAGCGGTCAATGGTTCTCAGCTTTTTGATACGAATAAGACAGTTGCAACTTATTTAGGTGGTGGCGCTGAATATAAGGGAGGTCAATGGAGTGCTCCAAGCTTCAAAGTTAAGATCGTCAAAGAAGATGGCAGTGCCGTTGAAGAGCATAGCTATG
>NZ_JBHIPB010000037.1:0-3874 GCF_042195825.1 Bartonella sp. AP40SXNS | reverse complement strand
AACCAAACGGACGTATATCACGTGCAAAAGCACCGCGTGAAGCCGTTGATAAATTGGCAATAGAAATGCGTGCAAAGCGCTTCGGTTTAACGCTACAAGAGGCAAAAAATCCACTTTCTGGTACCTATATCGGGCGGCTTTGTTTGCAAGGCGTGATTACTCAAGAGCAATATGATGCCGCGCAACAGTACCTACAGATAAGAAATAATTACCTTTGCGCAAAAGGCTTGCCTAATGCGATTTATGACGAAATGCCATCATCATCTGATGATAAGGCAAGAGACAAATGGGTATCGTTTGCAACAGAGCAGTTTATAAACACGCAAGAGGCACTAAAAGAAGCACAATGCCTTTATAGACAGTATAATCTTCACGCTGCGCTACAGTATCTCGTTATAGAAGATCAAATGCTACCACACCTTGTGAATTCACTGCGCGTTGCTCTTAATGCGCTTCATAAGTATTTAATCGCTAGTTTAAAAAATTTTTAAATATCGCTTCCATTTTTCAAAAGAGCCATATCTTACTGGGGGTCTTATATCTTCTTTGGGCATCATTTCTCTATATACACTTATAGCAATAGAGCACATATTCACTGTATTTTGTAAACGAACGCTTTCATGTCCTAGTATCATATGCTCTGTACGAATAGTTTGTTCTTTTCTGCTAATGCCATTTGGAGAATTCAAAAATTTTTCTGCGTATTCAAACATTGGATCATTAAAATGTGTTTCAAATTTTGCTTTAAATAAAATAGTTTCTATAGTATCCCAGTCATTAAAAATACTACCGTATTTCTTAAGTTTTGTTTGCAAGTCGTTAAATGTAACTGTGGGCATACTTTTATCACCTTGTAATAAATCAGCAAAACGACCACAAAAAACAAGCACTATGTGATAATGTTTTAAAATATTAAATTCCGGAGGATTGCTAGGTAGTGTTATTAAATGCTTCCAAAATGGACTTTTATCATTGGGGATGTCTACAGTACTTCCCATAAATGTTTTTAAATACTCCACCGATTCTTTTGCCTTTGCTAATTTTTGATGATATTCTGAGTTTTGATAATTTTCACTTACATATTTTTCGTAAAGTTTATCGTATTGTTCTAAACTATCTACACTAGTGTATCTTGATAACACTGATATCGAAAAGAAAGCTATAAATATTACTATGAGCGTTATGGATAGTGACTTCATTATTTAATCCTTAAATTATAATAATTAACACTACCTAACCGATTCCCTTTGAAATTATCAATATGTGTTATTTTTATGTTGACAAAGTGTAGCAAATCGTATTTAATGACCTTACTGTACTTAGGCGTATTGTGTCTAGAGAGGGAAATGTACAGTTTGAAATCCCCGCAAATGCGGGGTTTTTTATTATCTGGAGGGTGTATTTTATGACATCACAAAATACAGAACAGATTTCTCAAACAAAGAAAAAATATAAACCCCCTAAGGCAGGAATGGGGCGTGTCAAAGGTGTACCGAATAAGAATACACGCCTTTTGAAAGAGGCTATTCTTAAAGCTGCTGAATTGGCAGGCAATAAGTATGGGAAAGAGGGGCTAATCTCTTACCTCGAAAAGCAGGCAATAAGATGCCCTGCGGCTTATTTAGCGTTGCTTGGGAAGATCTTGCCTTTGCAAGTGACGGGGGAAGATGGGGGCGCGATTAAGATCATAGGGCGTGTAGAAATTGCTCCTTTAACAATGAATGACGACAAGACAGATTAAGATTGTACCAAAACTCATTCCTATTTTTACAGGAGACGCTTTGGTACGAGCAGCTTGGGGTGGACGAGGGTCTGGAAAGACAAGATCATTTGCATTGATGGCTGCTTTAAAAGGCTATCAATTTGGTAGGAGAGGGATATCGGGGACTATTCTTTGTGCACGTCAGTTTCAGAATTCTTTGGCAGAAAGTTCATTGGAGGAGATTAAGCGCGCCATTGAAGCGCACGACTTTTTAAAGGACTATTACAAGGTTGGGGAGTCGTCGATTAAATCGATAGATGGTCGCGTAGCCTTTCAGTTTTCTGGTCTGGACCGTAATATTGCGAGCATTAAATCGATGGGGCGCATTTTGCTTTGTTGGGTTGATGAAGCAGAGCCGGTAACAGAGACGGCTTGGCAAACGCTTATACCGACTTTGCGAGAAGAAGGAGAGGGATGGCGGGCAGAATTATGGGTGACATGGAACCCGTTGCGAGAGAATGCCCCCGTTGAGAAGCGGTTTCGCTTTTCAGACAATGAAGCCATTAAGCGTGTAGAGATCAATTGGTCAGATAATCCGAAGTTTCCTAAGATCTTGAATGAAGCGCGGCTTGATGATCTGAGAAACCGTCCCGAGACCTATAAGCATATCTGGGAAGGGGCTTATCTTACAGCGGTTCAAGGCGCTTATTATCAAAAGGAAATGTTGGCAGCCGAGCAAGAGGGGCGGATAGGGCGTGTTGCTCGTGATCCTTTAATGCAGATACGCGCCTTTTGGGATATTGGGGGGACAGGCGCCAAGGCAGATGCCACGGCGATATGGATAGCACAATTTGTTGGTAGAGAGATCAGAGTGCTTGATTATTACGAAGCACAGGGACAGCCTTTATCCGAACATATCGGTTGGTTGCGTCAAAATGGTTATGAGAAGGCATTGATGGTTCTCCCCCATGACGGTGCGACCAGAGACCGTGTGCACAATGTGAGTTTTGAGAGCGCTCTTAAACAGGCAGGCTTTCAAACAAAAGTTATCCCTAATCAGGGAGCAGGGGCTGTTAAGATACGTATAGAAACAGTCCGCCGTGTTTTGCCTTCTGTTTGGTTTAATGAGAAGACGACAGTAGCAGGACGTAAGGCACTGAACTGGTATCACGAGAAATGGGATGAGAAGCGTAATATTGGCTTGGGAGCAGAGCATGATTGGTCCAGTCATGGGGCAGATGCCTTTGGACTGATGTGTATTTCATACAAACCACCAAAAGAAATACAAAAGCGACCAGCTTATAGCGGCAGAATGGAATATGAGAGTACCTCATGGATGGCAGAATGATGCATGATGATGAACGTTTAGAAAAAGACAGCAATGTATCTGATCTCTCTCATGAAGGTTTGTTTCGTAAGCTTGTGAGCTGGTACAAAGAAGATGTGGAGCATGTGAACAAATGGCGTGAACATGCGCGGGAGGATTTTGGTTTTTACAATGGTGATCAATGGAATGAAGAAGATTTATCGGCGTTAAAAAAGCAACGCCGCCCCGTTATGACTTTTAATCGTATTGCTCCGCTTGTGAATGCTGTTGTGGGTTCAGAACGCAACAATAAGCGAGAAGTGCAATTCATTCCTCGTCAAATAGGGAAGGCATTGCCAAGTGAATTGCTTACAGGAGCAGCAGAATGGTTTCGCGACATGGCACATGCTGAATATGCAGATAGTGATGCTTTCCAAGATGCTGTCATTTGTGGAATGGGGTGGACTGATACCCGCCTTGATTATGAGAACAGCCTCGATGGTGAACCGGTCATTACGCGTTTAGATCCTTTAAAAATGGTCTGGGATAGTGCGGCAGTGCAACCGAATTTAACCGATGCACAACGTTTGTGGTATGTAGACCGCAAGCCGTTAGAAGTAGCTAAGCAGATGTTTCCCAAATCTCATTGGACAGAGCTGAGTGCAGATTGGGCAAGGGATGGGAGCTCTCATGAAGGTGTTCACCATAATGATCTTGATTATTACAGTGATGAAGGGAGCATTGATGTTGAAAACGGTCGTCGGATGGTCACGCTTGTTGAAGGACATTATAAACAAAAATACAATAAAGTCAATAGTTTGTTTGTAATTATTTTATATGAATCCACTCAAGAATCCACACTTTTA
>NZ_JBHIPB010000036.1:0-4219 GCF_042195825.1 Bartonella sp. AP40SXNS | reverse complement strand
CGTTTTATTGTCAATGATGTGACCGTTGAAAAGCTTGGGGAACTTTTAAAAGAAAACCCCCGTGGTCTCTTGATGGTGCGTGATGAATTATCCGGTTTCTTAACAGATATGGAACGGAAGGAATATCAAACAGACCGTTCCTTTTATTTGGAAGCTTTTAATGGAGATGGTCAATTTACTTATGACCGGATTGGGCGTGGAACCATTTTTATTCCCAATGCAACCGTTTCTATTATAGGGGGCATTCAACCCTCTCGCATTCTGCCCTTTATACGCAATGTTTTATATGGCAAAGGCAATGATGGTTTTTTACAACGCTTTCAAATGCTTGTCTTTCCCGATGAGACAAAAGATTGGAAATGGGTTGATAGACCGCCCAATCAAGAGGCATGGGAAACTTATGAAGGGGCATTTCGTTCTCTTTATGATACTCCCCTTGGTTCACCAGAACACCCTCTTGTGATGCGCTTTTCTGCTGAAGCTCAAGAGATGTTTCGTGAATGGATGCAAAAGATTTTTAAAGAAGCCAAAGAGAACAACCTTTCTGAAAGCTTACAAGCGCATCTTTTGAAAATGCCTAAGACCATAGTAAGTCTTGCATTAATTTTTGAATTAACCGAAGGGGGGCGTTTGGAAATCAATAGAGATGCCCTTGAAAGAGCCTTGCGATGGGAAAAATATTTGTTAAGTCATGTCAAAAGGCTCTATGCGGCGGCGGATAGCTTAGCAACAGAGGGGGCAAAATTGATTGTCGAGCGCTGTGATCATTTACCCGATGTCTTTACTTTACGTGATATTCATCAAAGAAGTTGGATCGGTTTAACAGATAATAGAGCCGTTAAGCAAGCTTTAGAGCTCTTATGTCGTTCCAATCATATTCGTCAAATATCAGTGGAAAATAGCTCTCAAAGCGGTCGACCTACCATACGCTATGAATGGAATCCTTTCGTTAAAAACAACAGCATAAAACAATGAAGTCATTGTAATCTTTTGTTATTCTTAAAACCTTCAAAGATCTTATCGTACCAACAGAGGGTTTACAAAGTATCTTTGAGGGTTTTTGTTTTATCATTTTTTAAAGAAGAAACATAAAGAGTCCTTTTAACCTTGTGTCAAAGATATCCAAAACACAACCTCTATAGGTTTTGACGGGGTTTTGAGTTTTGAGGGTTGCTGCTATTATGTAAAAAAACGATAAAAAGTAAAAACATTATTTTTCAATGTGTTAAGATTTTACAGATCTTAAAAAAACAACCTCTATTGATAATGCAATCTATAAATTCAACTAATAATATACGTTTTGAGGGGGTTTTGACGGTTTTTACACCTTCAAAACCTATAAGCAAAATTCGTAATAAAACTTATCAAAATACTCATTCTGATATTTTTATGTACATAGTTCATTTGTCTTGATGAATACGTGAAACGAACAGCAAATTTCACTATTTTGCTGATCTTATTCCATGTCATGGGCTGTGGATAAGCAGCCTTTAAAAACCCTTTTTGAAAAAAAGAGCGGCTTTTTTAGCATTTTTCTACATTTTTTCTCAATTCGTTCAAAATGGATTTAATAAGCTTCATTTTGATTCTTTTGAAAGAGAATCGATCTGTAGAATATATTGTCATGGAGTTTGTTCTTTATGTCTCACCCTCTTTATTCTGATAATAAACACGTTTCTTTACGCTCTCTCTTACAAGCCTATCGTGATCAAGCGATATCAGAGCAAGATAAGCAAGCCGCTTTTGAAAAGTTTGTCATAGCTTATTTGACGCAAGACCCGCTTCAATGCCAAGAATACGAAAAGGTTCAAACTTATAGAGAGGTAGCAGACGAAAAGGGGTGGAAAGGAAGCGATAGAGACACTGATATTGATTTGGTGGCGAAAATTCGTGATCAAGACGATTATGTTGCTATTCGCTGTCAATTTTATGAGACCAATCATCAGATTACCCAAGATGATATTGAAAGCTTTATCGCCATTTCTGGTAAAAAGAGATTTAAATACCGTCTTCTCATTGATAGCACCGAAAAAGACTTAAGCGAAAATGCCAATACCATGATTGAAGGGCAAGCGGTTCCGGTTTATCGGATTAATCTGTTTGATATGGAAAATAGTCAAATCGATTGGGGTGTTTTTGATAAGACAGGCAACATTGTTCTTTATGAGCAAACGAAGAAAAAGCTTTTAGATCATCAGAAAGAAGCGCTCAAAGCGGTTTGTGAAGGGTTAAAAGAAGCAGACCGTGGCAAGCTCATTATGGCATGTGGAACGGGCAAGACTTTCACCAGTTTGAAGATAGCAGAAACCATAGCAGGTCAAGGCAAGCATGTATTGTTTTTGGTCCCTTCTCTTGCCTTGATGTCACAAAGCATTCGTGAATGGACAGCCGATGCACAAGTGCCCTTGCGTTGCTTTGCCGTGTGTTCGGATAAGCAAATCGGCAAGCGTCGTAAAAACCAAGAAGATGATGGAGAAATATCGGCATCGGATTTAGCCCTCCCTGCTACCACAGATGCCTCTAGGCTTGTCGAGAAAGTAGGCAACTCTTCTCCCCATGCGATGAGTGTTATTTTTGCAACCTATCAATCAATACAAGTCATTGTTGATGCGCAAAAGGATCATGGTTTAGCAGCCTTTGATTTGATTATTTGTGATGAGGCGCATAGAACAACGGGGGCTTCATTGGGAACAGAAGACAGTGAATCTGATTTTATCAAGGTTCATGATAACACTCTTATTCGAGGCAAGAAACGTCTATACATGACGGCAACGCCTCGTATCTTTAGTAACCATGCCAAAAGGCGTGCTGATGAGGTTGATGCTGTTTTAGCCTCTATGGATAATGAAGCCATTTATGGAAAAGCGCTTTATACTTATAGCTTCACTGATGCGGTCAAGAATGAACTGTTAACCCCTTATAAGATTATTGTTTTGGGGGTTGATGAGGGGAAAATCAGTAAAACCATGGAGATGCCTACCACAAGTAAAGATTATGAACTTACTTTAGATTATAGAACAAAAATTGTTGGCTGTTATCAAGCTTTAACCAAACTGGATCTAAAAGCTGATCTTGGAGATGATACGAGCCCCATGCGGCGGGCTTTGGCTTTTTGTAAAGATATCAAGACCTCTAAAAATATCCGTGATACCTTCCAAGGAAAAGGGGTTAAGCGGATTTTCAATAGACTTTATCAAAACCACCCCGATACACCCCGTCTGATCTGTGAAGTTGATCATATTGATGGGAAGGATGGCGCCAAGGAACGATCAAGAAAACTGGATTGGTTGGAAGAAAATGTGGGGGAAAATCACTGCCGTGTGCTCACCAATGTAAGGTGCCTTTCAGAAGGTGTAGATGTTCCTTCTCTTGATGCGGTGATGTTTTTACACCCGCGTAAAAGCCAAGTCGATGTGATACAGGCGGTAGGACGTGTGATGCGGCGCGCTCCAGGCAAGAAAAGAGGCTATATCATTTTACCCGTTGGAGTGCCGGCTGGAATTGACCCCGAAAAAGCTTTAAAGAACAATACGAAATACAGTGTTGTTTGGCAAGTTCTCGATGCGCTGCTTTCTCATGATGAGAATTTTAGTAAAACGCTCAATCAGATGAATTTAGGACAAGATGTAAGCCCTATTTTAGAGATTATAACGGTTTCTCAAAATATGGATTTAGAGAATGTCACCACGGTTGTTGACAATATCCCGCTTCAAGCAAGAGCAGAGCATGCAAGCGCAAGCAATGTCTCTCCAATTCGTAAATCGCTTTCCACTCATAACGGACAAACAAGCTTCAATTTTGTAGCAGCATTTCCTAATGCACTTAAAACGGTTCTAGTTAAAAGATCGACCCTTTCTGATTATTGGGGCATATGGGCGAACAATGTTGCTGAGATTGCACAAAACCATATCAATCATCTTAAAGATATTCTTTCTGATGAGAAAGGCAAAGCGCGGTGTGCTTTTGATGCGTTTCATAAGGAATTAAAGAGCAATTTAAACGACAGTATTACGCAAGAAGAAGCCCTTGAGATGTTAGGACAACATCTTGTGACGCGTCCCGTGTTTGAAGCCTTGTTTGAGGGCAATGAATTTGTCCAGAACAATAGCATCTCACAAGCGATGGAAAGGATTTTAGCTGAATTGGATAAAACCGATATCAAGCAAGAGTCTTTAGAACTCCAAGGGTTTTATAACAGTGTAAAATTCCGCGCCTCTGG
>NZ_JBHIPB010000035.1:0-4368 GCF_042195825.1 Bartonella sp. AP40SXNS | reverse complement strand
CAAAACTCATAACCATAATGGTCTTGATAGCATTTATTATGATTATAATCCCTTTCTTTTGAAAGGCTTTAAAAGATTATATGCTTTTCATAAAGCACATTTTAATTATTCACTAAAATCATAAGATTCGTCTGTTAAATAAACTGACATAACCGATAAAATAGACAAAAGCCCATAAAAAGGAATTTTGATAATCTATGAAATAATAGGTTATTTCCTTAAAATCTTGCACCAAAACCATGATCAGAGCCATACCACTGTTGAGTTTTTCAACTAGTGATCAAGGCTTTGGACCGCACCTTATTTTCTAAATTTCTGAAATATTTTCGATATTTTTTAGGTGCTATTTCTTGTCTTTTTTTCCGATAAAATTGACTATTTTCTCTTTCCACGAGCGGGGTTGCTCCTTGCTGGTAACCTCTTGTGGATCATCAAGCTTTTCTGCCACCTGTTTAATCAAAGCGTAACTCACTTGCTTCACCTTTGCTACTTCTTTGGCTAAAGCTAATGCACGTTCAAGGTGGGTTTTGTTGATGCTCTCGTCAAAGCCTAGGTGATCACCTGCCGTAAAGCTTTTCTGATAAGATTGTAAGGTCTCAACATCACCCAATAAAGCAAGAGCGCCAAGATGAAGTAAAGCATAATCCGTATCGTTTGCTTTAGACGTGGCGCCTTTTTCCCAAGGAGCAGTGCCATAATCAGAGCGAAGTCTTTTAGAAAGGTCAATGTCTGTTACCGCCCATTTTAGCGCGTCATCAAGTGCTTGCTTTAAGCGATCCGCAGTAACTTCTGGTTCAAAGATTTCTAAACCCTTTGCTTCAAAATTAAGCTGTAAATCTGGAATATCTTCCGTGTAGGTAGGATCAATGAATTTACAAGCGGTGGAAAGAATGCCCGTGCTAATCATAAAGGCGCTATCAAATTGTGGGTAATCTTTGGCAATTTCGTCGTTATAAAGAATGTCTACTTCACGATCAGCCAATTGATAGCTTGCCATATGGTCATTCTCATTGATTTTCTCGGTTGACCAGCCTAGACTTTTTAAAAGTGCATGAGCACTTTCCATGGTGAGACGATCATCAGTGTCATCCGCTTCATCCACTTCCTCTGCCACTTCAACAGAAGTTGTTTTAGAAGCAACAGATGCTGTTTGCGGATCCAAGCTTAAAATCGGAGCGTTTTTAGGAAAACCAGTCCGATAACGGCGTGCAAGAGCAAGGACGTTATCAATAATATGTGCTATGTTTTCCCTTATCAAAGCTGAAAAGTTTTTATCCTTCAAACTTTCCTTATAAAATTTGAGTTTTTCAACATCCCCAATAAGAATAAGTGCAATAAGGTGCAACTTCGCAAAATCATATTCACTGTCTGGGGACAAAGCCGCATAATCATAGATGATTTGATTCACATTTTGTCGATCAGCCCAGCACAAAATATCCGCACTGATCTGTTTCAGCTTGCCTTCATCCAATTCAGTACTAGAAACTGCATAAACTTCTTCTGATTCTTTAAGAACGGTATATTGGGGAGTATTGATGAAAATAGATCGATAAGCTGTAGAAAAACCAAGTGTTGAAAGAGAAACCTTGAAGGTAACAAATGGTGTCTCTCCTTTTTTATCAAGGTCGTACACTATATTAATGATACGATCTTTCGTTATAAAATAAGCATTGCAATTGTAATTTTTATCACGATAGACTGTCCAGTCCATCCTTTTTAAGTCTTCAGAAACTGTATTAAGAAAAGACAAATCTTGTAAACTAAGACGATCATCTATAGCTTTTCGCTCATTAAGGATTTTCAGATATTCTTCAGCAAATTGAACGGCATGGTTAATATATCTCTCTACTTCACGGTCATCCAAAATCTCAGAAATCTTACCGGCTTCTAAAAAATTTTGATAAGATTTCAGAACATCAATTTGACCTGTCAATGCTAAACAAGCCAAATGCCAGACTATACGTATATTGTAGCTATACTTTTGAACACGTGTTTTGCTTTCTATTGATGCTTGTAAATCTTGGGCACGTGCCCACTGTATTATCCGCTCAGAGATTTTGATAAGCTCTTGCTCATCTAATGTCTCTACACAAATATCAATGCCTTTACCAAAACTACTAAAAACCCCCCCCCAATCGTATTAAAAGAATTATAAATATTTTTAGGAGAAACACACCAATATTCCTTACTATAGTGAATACAATTGCAAGCGACAGAAATCATTTCATTAGATATTTCAGCTTCAATACGGACATTGTAATTATCATGAAGACGTATAAAACCAAAATCAAATTGAATAAAGCGGTCGGGCAAAATCAACCATATTTTTCCAGGTTCCGTTGAAAACCACCCTTGTGTTTTAAGAACGCGCATTGCTGCTGTGAGACTTATCGAGCGCTGTTTTGGCTTCTTGCGCGTTAGAATATCGTCTAATTCCCCATTTTTATAGGCCTGTGCAAAAAAAAGCAGGCGATCATCCGATGTCATTGTTTTATAATCTGCAAATTCTGGCACAGATAGTTTTGGGGTAGATCTATCACTCCTTAAAGCCTCCATATCACCAAGTAATGCTTGTGCAACGGCAGAATGATTAGTAGCTTCCTCGCACAACTCTTTTTCAATATCCTGTGCTTGCGCCCATGCAATCACTTTGTTTAAAGCGGTTGTGATATGGCTTTCGGAAAGATCCGGAGCTTTAACATTAAAATCCTCCTTCGCGTAAAACAGCACATCTCCATATTTACGCTGTGATTTTTCACCTCTAGAATATTCCCGAGCAAGACAATAAGCAGCGGTGGTGAGATCAGCCGAAAGCAAAAACTCTTTGCCACTCTCTCCATAATTTTTTACACCATAGCCAATACCGACAATGCGATCGGGAAGATGATAATGCGCAAAAGTATCCCCCACGTTATCACGATAAGGCTCCCAGCCCAGTCTTTTTAAAATCTCTGTGACATCTTTAGTTTGCATCATCATTCCCCCAGCATGATCTGTAATTCTTTTACATAAAAATTACTTGTATAATACTTAGGCTCTCTAGAAAGACTATATATTTCCTCTATCAATTTCACCTCTTCCATAGTTTTTTCCAAAAGCTCTTGTAAAAAGGGATAGGTTGCGGAGTAGGAGTGTGCTCAGTCTTTTCAATCGGTTGGTCACCATCAGGTATCTCAGCTCCCACACTTTCTTTAATTCTTTTGCAAAGGAATTCATAAAAATTGCTAGCGTAATATTCGCAATCTTCAGATGGAAGCATGACATAAAGCGGGCATTCACCATCCCTAAACTGCGTATAATCAAAATAAAAGGTTTCACCAAAATCTGTTCTGCTAATGAAAAGCTGTTCTGGTGTCACAAAACCACGTTCTCTATTGAGTAAGTTTCGGTAAACAATATCACCAGCAGGAATACCTTCCCCACAATCTCCATAAATGCTAAATATTTCATCACCACCAATTTCTCCTCCTCCATATTTTTTTAAGAAAACTTTGTAAGAGGATGTGAATTGCAAACCCAAAGCTTTCTCCGCCTTTTCAATCTGTAAATCATCTGTTTCATTCTCTCCATCATCTTCAGTACCCAAATTGATAATCTCTTCATCATATTTATTTACTTTATCAATTAAGACTGCAACATCATCTAAGGTATAGGTTTTCATAGATGATTCTCAAAACTTGCGTGATAAACGCTCCATATTTCCTCTATCAATTTCACCTCTTCCATAGTTTTTTCCAAAAACTCTTGTAAAAAGGGATAGGTTGCGGAGCAGGAGTGTGCTCAATCTTTTCAATCGGTTGATCACCTTCAGGTATCTCAACTCCCGCATGTACTATAATTCTTTTGCAAAGGAATTCATAAAAATTACTTGCGTAATATTCGCAATCTTCAGATGTATACTTGAGATAGAGTGGGCATTCACCATCCCTAAACTGTGTATAATCAAAATAAAAGGTTTCACCAAAATCAGCATCACAAACGACAAGTTGTTCTGGTGTCGTAAAACCACGTTTTCTAGCATTTAAGTTTTGGAAAACAACGTCATTAACAGAAACACCTATAGGATGCTCATAAAGACTATAGATTTCTTCACCACTAATGTCCCCGCCTTTATAATGTTTAAAAAAACTCTTGTAAGAGGATGTGAATTGTAAACCAAGAGCTTTCTCAGCCCTTTCAATTACAAGATCATCAACTGCATCATCTTCAGTACGAAAATGGATAATATCATTATATTTATCAACTAATACTGCAACATCAGCTAAGGTATAGGTTTTCACAAATCTTCCCCTGCGTGCTCTTTAATTCTTTTACAGAGAAATTCATAAAAATTACTTGCATAATAATGTGACGCTCCAGATGGAATCT
>NZ_JBHIPB010000034.1:0-4468 GCF_042195825.1 Bartonella sp. AP40SXNS | reverse complement strand
GCACCACTCAAAATTTGTGCATCATCGAAAATTGTTGCGTTATCATAAACCAATGCACAATCTTGGATTAGTGCATTGGCATAGACTTTGGCATTCCCAAAAACCTTTGCACTATCTCCAACCCAGCAATTGCCATCATGTGATAAATTACCCTCATGCTCAATAAAACCACCAACGTCACCTTTCTTGACTCTTCCAAAGTCTCTCAATGCACGAATGCGGTGGAGAGTTTTGCCCCCAACTTCGATTGTTTCATCAGTCATTTCGTATTTTTTTTCCATGGTTTTACTCCTTTAAGTTAGATTCTGCCTTTGTCGTTCTTGCAAAAGAACGGCATTGCATTGTGTGGTGAATTTTTTGAAAAGGAGGCGTCTTTTAAAAACGCCTTTAGCTTTTAAAGCACATCACAAGGACGCAAACGGTGTTGTTTTTCGTAAGAACCATACATTGCATCATCATATTCGCGCTGTTTTATATCATCTAAAAAAAAACCGTATGCTGTGCTGTGTAGAATAAAGTCATGCGGTATTTTGCCATCAAAACACTTTTGTTCACGTAGTTTGAGATAAAACTCAGCAATATCTTCAGAGATATCTTCGCAACGATTAGTCGTTGGTTCTACGCGCAAAATTTGGACAGCATTATCGGTTTGGTCGATAAAATTGATAATGTCCTTTTCTTCTAATAAAGGACCAGATTTAGCGAGATTTTGTTCTTCATTTTCGCACATCACTAAGAGAATTTCATCAGAATTTATAAACACTGGTTTATTCACAAATGCCTCCATACTGCCTATTGGCAAAAGTTATTTTCTAAGATATGGAACATATGTATGCGCATATTGCACATATGTCAACAATAAAATGTGCAACATGAACATATTTAGTGAGTATTATATTATTTTGGGATATATAAAATGGATGATATTGATAACCTTATAATGGAGGCAGTGAATAAGCTTAGTATAGATAAAAAAAGAAGGTTAATTATTATTCTTCGTCTTTTAGAGTATCTAAAATGCGAAGAAGCCACTGCTTTTTTTCAGGAGATATATTTTTTAGAGCGTTAAAAACTTCTTCTTGAAGTTCGCGGTCTGAAAGAGCAGTTGTAGATTTTGTTTTTATCCCCTGTCCTTCACCAGTCAATAACCAACCTGTACTTACGTTAAAAGCTTTTGCGTATCGACTTGCGGCTTTATTGATGCCGCGAACTCCTTGTTCATGTTGTATATAAGTGTAATATGGCCAGCCGTAATATTGAGCTGCGGCTCGGGCAGATTTAAATCCTTTGGCAATTCTTGCTTCTGTTAAGCGTATAGCTTGGTCGGGTTTTTGTTCTTGCATTCTGACAACTCCTTTCCATTCATAATGCACATATTATATGTGCTTTTCGACTTGACTTTTTTCTGTGCACATTGCACACTTAATTTTATGAATAAGATAGAAGCAAAAAAAATACGCAAACGCCTTAATCTTACGCTGGACGAAATGGCAGCGTTATTAGGCGTTAACAAATCAACAGTATGGCGTTGGGAAAAATATGGTGTTCCTTCAAGAGGGGCAGTGGCTTATCTTTTAAAATCTTTATGCGATCAAGAGCAACACCCCCCAATGTCGAAAATTTGCAAGAGCTGCGGTGTTGATCACACCGGAGAAACTTTACAGCATTAAGGAGACAAAGATGGCTGTAGAAAAGAAATACGAACTTACTGATGAAACAATTGAGTTTGCTGGAAAAACTCTTCACCGCATTCGTGCATTGAGAAGCTTTGGAAAAGTTAAAGCAGGTGATGTTGGTGGTTTTGTAGAGAGTGAAGGCAACCTCTCTCATGAGGGCGATTGTTGGGTTGGGAATAGGGCATGGGTTTATGGTGATGCACGTGTTTTTGGCAATGCCAAGGTTCTTGGTTTTTCTCATGTTTATGACAATGCCCGTGTTTATGAGAATGCCAATGTTCTTTTAGCAGCTGCGATTTATGGCAACGCCAAGGTTTGTGGTAATGCGCATGTATTTGGCAATGCCAAGGTTTGTGATGAAGCTGCGGTTTTTGGTAATGCTTACGTTTACGATAATATCCATGTTTATGGCAGCGCCAAGGTTTATGGCAACGCCAAGGTTTGTGGTTATGCCAAGGTTTGTGATGCTGCTAAGGTGTTCGGTCATGCCGTGGTTTATGGTAAGGCCAAGATTTATGGAAATGCATATGTTTGCGGCACTGAAGAATATGGTGGCGACAGAGTTTATATGTGTTCACATAATGCAAATGAAGCGCATAAGAATGATGATGGTAAGCCTCGTGTAGAGCTTATACCGCCGTTGGCACTGCTTGAAATTGGTAAAGTTTTAGAGTTTGGGGCAAAGAAGTACGGAGCAAACAATTGGCGTAATGGCATGCACTGGAGCAGGTTACACGGTGCTGCTTTACGTCATTTATTAGCATGGTTTGGTGGAGAGCATAAGGATGCTGAGAGTGATTTATCACACTTGGCACATGCGGCTTGTTGCATTCTTTTTTTAATGGAATGCGAAGCACAACAGATTGGTCATGATGACCGCCCTCATAAAAATTAAAGGAGATAAAGATGAGTTCGAATGAGATTTTATGGATAGCAGTGGTTTCAGTTTTGCTCTTAAGCGGAGTGATGTTTCGTATTGCATTGCATTATCGCGATCAAGTTAAAGCACTTAAAGAGCAGGTTCAAGATATTAAGAAAAAAATGAAAGAGAATGAGTTTAGGTATTTAAAGGAAAGCAAGCAGACAATTGATGAATGTGATGCGGATCTTGAAGAACGTGACAAGGAAATTAAACAACTGAAGCAAGAGATTGAAGAACGTGACGAGGAAATTAAACAACTGAAACAAAAGACTGAAGAGCATGAAAAGGCGTTCAGAAATGTAAGTGAAGTTGTAATGACACTCGAAGCAGATGTTCAATCACGTGACAAGGAAATTAAACAACTGAAACAAAAGACTGAAGAACTAAAACAAAGTATAGATGCGTATCGAGAAGAGTTTACACGGAAAAGTGAAAAGATACAGGCACTAAAAGCAGATGTTCAATCACGCGACGAGGAAGTTGAAAGACTAACACAAAAGCTTAAACAGCGTGATGAAGCAGTAAAAGCGCCGGCTCGTAAAAATAAGAAGAAGGGTAAGTGAGGAGAGAAAGATGAGTTTAGTAGCAATTGTTATTTCCTTAATTGCGAATGTGATTTCGTTTTATGCTGTTCATGACTCTTCTAAAAGAGTGCGAAGGCTTAGAAAAGAGCTAGCAGAAAAAAATGAGTTAATAATGTCACAAAAAGCATTGATGGAAGGACAGCTAGCAGAAAATGAAGAGAAAATACAACATTTACAAGAATTACAAGCAAACGTGCAAGAATGTTTAGAGAAAAGCACTAAAGGGCAAGAATGTGTGATGTCATATGAAAATATTTATGAAAATATTCAAGTCTCTAAAGCTGTTCGTACGCTTGTAAGAGAGTTTATAGAACTAAATCCCATTACAGATGAACAAGAAGATAGATCGCAGGAATTATTGCAACAATTAATGAGGGATGAGCAGACAAAGATTCAAGCAATTAAAGTTGTTAGAGCTTTTGAAGAATGGTTTATACCACGAAATACCATTACATTTGCACAACTAGACTATTGGCCGAGGTCTCAAGAGTTATTGGGGCATTTATTGGGGTTAAAGCCACTGACATGGGAAGATCTTGCTAAAAAAAGTCCTGAGGAACAACAGAGCTATCTCGTACCTGGGAAAACTATAGTGGATTGAAAGCATTTTTTAAACGAATACAGTGAGCGAAAAAATTCACTTTTTCTGGTGGATTTTCAGGATCTATAGCAGTGTGTTCCATAGTAAATATTAGATAAATTAATGGATTTTTCTTGAGAGGCGAAATGGTAAGAATTAGTTCTAATGAGCCAAAAGCTATGAGGCTAAATGGGTCAATATCTCCATGTATTAGAGGCTCTGTTTGGGGTTGTTTAAAACAGAGGTATTTGGAGCTTTGGGGCTGGATTTGGTATATATCTCCGAGGGGAAAAACGGTTGAATCAGTAAATCCACGATAGACTGCGTGAATAAATTTATAATTTCTATCATTCTCTATACTGATGGAATTAATTTTAATTATGTGTTTTGTAGGATTTGCAATGGTTAATAATATATCAATTAATAATTGTGATTTATTATCAGGATCATTATGCATCACTATACGCTGTACAAAAACATTAAGTTTTCTCTGCTCTAGAATTTCTGTCTGTTTTTCTAGAACGTTAGCAAGCTTTTCCATTGATATTGCTTGTTGTTTAGTTGAATTAGCTATGTCCATGGCATTAGCTAATTCTGTTTCAAATTTTTCTCGGTCTTCTCTTCTGAACTTTGCAGCTTCTATTCGATCTTCATTTCTTAAATTCAATGTCTGTTTAATAGAACGAAAAGAAAAAATTGCGGATAA
>NZ_JBHIPB010000033.1:0-4475 GCF_042195825.1 Bartonella sp. AP40SXNS | reverse complement strand
GTAGCGGATGCACTTGCAGGAGTTGGAAGTTCTATCACGAATGTTCAGAATAAATTGACTGAACAGGTTAATAATGTGATTACCAAAGTGGAAAGCGAGAGTTTTGTTCAGCAAGATAAGACAACGAGTCGTCTCACTATTGGTGCAAAAGTAGGTGGCACAGAAATCAATATTGCAAATGAAAGCGGTACGGATCGGATAATTTCTGGTGTTGGGGAAGCAAAGAAAAATAATGACGCTGTTAACAAAGGTCAATTAGATAAAGGTTTGAAGGATCTTTCTACCAGCCTTCAGTCAGATGACTCGGCTGTTGTTCATTACGATAAAAAAGAGGGTGAGAATGGCGACATTGATTACACAAGTGTGACTTTAGGCAAAGGTAAGGATAAGGCAGTTGTTGGTCTTCATAATGTTGCCGATGGTCAGATTGCCAAGGGTTCACATGATGCAATCACGGGTGGTCAGATTAATAAAATCGGTGAGGATGTAGCTAAGTTTTTAGGTGGAGAAGCATCCTTTAAAGATGGAGCTCTTACACAGCCAACGTATAAATTATCTTACATTGCTAAAGATGGAGTTGTAACAGAGAGTGACTTTCAAGGTGTTGGAACCGCTTTTGCAGGTCTTGATACAAATATCAAGAATGTGAATGCACGGATTAAAGAGGTTTCTGAAGGAGTAGCACAGGATTCTTTGTTATGGAGCAAGGAAGCCGATGCCTTTGTAGCGCGTCATGAAAAGAGTAAAGAAGAAAAAGGCAAAGCTGTCAGGACACAAGAAAACAGTAGAATTACGTTTCTTGCAAATGGTGAGATTAGCGCTACATCAACGGATGCTGTAACGGGTGGACAGCTTTATTCGCTGAACGAACAACTTGCAACCTATTTTGGTGGTAGTGCTGGCTATGATGAGCAAGGACAATGGAAAGCTCCAAGTTTTAAGGTTAAGACAGTTAAGGATGATGGTAAATCTGAAGAGAAAACTTATAGCAATGTGGCGGATGCTTTGGCTGGAGTTGGTAATTCTGTTACGAATGTAAAAAATGAGATCAGCAAAGAGATTACGAATGTAGTGAGTGAAAGCCTTGTCAAGCAGGATAGGATGGGTCTTATTACTATTGGTGCGGAAAGAGGCGGCAATAAAATCAATATTTTAAATCGGGATGGTGATGCTCGAATTCTTTCTGGTGTTAAGGCAGCGCAAAATGGGGACGAGGCAGTCAATAAAGCGCAGCTTGATGCAAGTCTGAAGGATCTTTCCAGCAGCCTTCAGTCAGAAGATTCAGCAGTGGTTCTCTACGATAAAAAAGAAGACGGAATAGTTGACTATAGCAGTGTGACTTTAGGCAAAGGTAAGGATGCAGAACCGGTTGCGCTTCATAATGTAAAAGATGGTGTCATTGGTGAGAGCTCACATGATGCGATTAATGGTAGTCAGATCAATACAATTTCTCAGGATTTAGCTAAGTTTCTTGGTGGTGATGCAAAATTTGTTGGCGGTATGTTTACAGGACCAACCTACAAGTTATCCAAGGTTGATGCAGATGGTAATATAACAGACGGCTCTTTTAAAGATGTTGGTAGTGCATTTACTGGTCTTGATGCAAATATCAAGAATGTGAATGCGCGGATTAAAGAAGTTTCTGAAGGGGTAGCGCAGGATTCTTTGAATTGGAGTAATAAAGCCAATGCCTTTGTAGCACGTCATGAAAAGAGCAAAGAAGAAAAAGGCAGAGCTGTAAGGAGACAGGAAAACAGTAGAATTACGTTTCTTGCAAATGGTGACATTACCTCGAACTCAACAGATGCCATTAATGGTGGACAACTCTATTCGATGAGTAACACTCTCGCGACATATTTAGATAGTGGTGCTGGCTATGATGAGAGTGGACAATGGAAAGCTCCCAATTTTGTTATCAAGAAAGTTGATGCAGCAGGCAAAGAAAGTGAGAAAAGCTATAAGAGTGTAGCGGAAGCCCTTTCTGATATTAGTACTTCTGTCACGAATGTTCATAATGATGTGACTAATGTTGTCAGTGATAGCCTCGTCAAGCAGGATGATGGAGATGCTGGTCGTATTACTATTGGCGCCAAAACAGAAGGTACAGAAATCAACATTGCCAATAAAAGTGGTGTGGATCGGACTCTTTCTGGTGTGAAGAAAGCTGTGAATGATAATGAAGCGGTTAACAAAAGTCAGCTTGATGAAAGTTTAGAGAAGCTTTCTAATAGTTTTCAATCTGATGACTCAGCTGTTGTTCATTACGATAAAAAAGATGGTGATAATGGCGGCATTGATTACACGAGTGTGACTCTAGGTAAAGGTAAGGATAAGGCAGCTGTAGGACTCCATAATGTTGCCGATGGTCAGATTGCCAAGGGTTCACATGATGCAATCTCGGGTGGTCAGATTAATAAAATCGGTGAGGATGTAGCTAAGTTTTTAGGTGGTGATGCTGCATTTAAAGAGGGTGTTTTTACCGCTCCGACTTATAAAATCTCTAATGTTTCTGACGATGGTACAGTAACGACTAATTCACATAACGATGTTGGTAGCGCCTTTGCGGGTCTTGATACGAGTGTCAAGAATGTGAACACTCATCTGTCTAATGAGGTCAAAAAGTTTGATGAAAAACTGAGTAATATTACGCAAGCAGTTCAAGGCGATGCATTGTTATGGGGTAAGACTAAAGGTGCGTTTGTAGCGACGCATGGGGACAATAAAGAGAACAGCAAGCTTACATCACTTGCAGATGGCTCTATAGTATCAGGCTCGAGTGATGCGATTACGGGTGGACAGATTTATGATCTGCAAAAACAGTTTGCGACCTATTTTGGTGGAGGAGCAGGTTACGATAAAGATGGACAATGGAAAGCTCCAAGTTTTGTGATCAAGAAAGTTGATGCAGAAGGTAAAGAAAGTGAGGAAAGCTATAAGAGTGTAGCGGAAGCATTTGCTGGAGTTGCGAGTTCTATCACGAATGTTCATAATGATGTGACCAATGTAGTTAGTGATAGCCTTGCGAAGCAGGATGAAAAGACAAAAGTTATCACTATTGGTAAAGAAGTAGAAGGCAGTGAAGTCAACATAGCCAACAAGACTGGTACGGATCGGACACTTTCAGGTGTTGGTGAAGCAACAAAGGATAATGAAGCTGTTAACAAAGGTCAGCTTGATAAAAGATTAGAGAAGCTTTCTAACAGTCTTCAGTCTGATGATTCAGCTGTTGTTCACTACGATAAAAAAGAGGGTGAGAATGGCGGCATTGATTACACGAGTGTGACTTTAGGTAAAGGTAAGGGTGCAGGACCAGTTGCACTTCATAATGTCAAAGATGGTGTCATTGGTGAGAGTTCACATGATGCGATTAATGGTAGTCAGATCAACACGATTTCTCAGAATGTAGCTAAATTCCTTGGTGGCGATGCAAAATTTGTTGAGGGTACGTTTACAGGACCAACCTACAAGTTATCCAAGGTTGATACAGCTGGTAATATAACAAATGGCTCTTTTAATGATGTTGGGAGTGCTTTTGCCGGTCTTGATGAGAATATCAAGAATGTGAATGCACGGATTAAAGAAGTTTCTGAAGGAGTAGCGCAAGATTCTTTGTTATGGAATGATGAAGCCAATGCCTTTGTAGCACGTCATGAGAAGAAGCAAGAAGAACAAGGCAGAGCTTTAAGGACACAAGAAAACAGTAGAATTACGTTTCTAGCAAATGGTGAGATTAGCGCTAAATCAACAGATGCTGTTACGGGTAATCAGCTTTTTGAAACGAATGATAAGGTTGTTACTTATTTAGGAGGCAATGCAGCTTTTAATAATGGTGCGTTTACAGGGCCGACCTATAGTTTATCGGAAATTGATAAAGATGGTAAGATAACAGCCAAACCTTTTACCAATGTTGGTTCAGCTTTTGAAGGACTTGATACAAATATCAAGAATGTCAATCAGAGGATTAAGGAAGTTTCTGAAGGAGTCGCACAGGATTCTTTGAATTGGAATAATGAAGCCAATGCATTTGTGGCTAAGCATGGAACGGAAGGAAACAATAGCAAATTGAAGTTTCTTTTAGATGGAGAAATTTCTAAAGGTTCAACAGAAGCGATCACTGGCAACCAACTTTATTCAATGAATCAAGCAGTTGCGACGTATTTGGGTGGAGGTGCTGGCTATGAAAATGGAAAATGGGTTGCACCCACATTCAAGCTTGAAACTGTCAATTCTGATGGTAGTGCTGGTGAGGAAAAGGTTTACAATAGTGTAGCGGAAGCACTTGCAGGTGTTGCAAGTTCTATTACGAATGTTCACAATGATGTGACCAATGTAGTCAGTGATAGCCTTGCCAAGCAGGATGATAATACGAAGGTTATCACTATTGGTAAAGAAGTAGAAGGTACAGAACTCAATATTGCCAACAGTAAGAAAGAAGACCGGACCCTTTCAGGTGTTAAGGCAGGAGTACTTTCAGC
>NZ_JBHIPB010000032.1:0-4730 GCF_042195825.1 Bartonella sp. AP40SXNS | reverse complement strand
TGTTGAAAAGTTTGATCTAAAAGAAGGCGTGGATTTTGTTTTTACAAAACAAGAATGGAACAGACAGAAGATTTGTCTAAAATCTGAAATAGAAACAGATAAAACCGATAATCATTACTTCAAAATTCACGCAGCAAAGAAAATCGCTAAAGCAGAGCGCCATAGAAACTATGGCAGAATATTATACCAAGACTTGTGTTTTCATTAATTTAGGAAGTGATGATGCGAAACTTTATTACAATATCTGAAAACAATTTTCAAAACACAACAGTTCAAACGATGTCTAGTCGTGAAATTGCAGAGTTATGCGGTAAGCAACATGCGCATATTATGCGTGATATTCGACAAATGTTAGGAGAATTATATCCTGAAGGGGGGCAATCCAAATTTGGATCCACCTATTTAGATAAACAGGGTAAGCCTCAAAACTGTTACAACCTTCCTAAACGTGAATGCCTCATTTTAGTTTCTGGTTACAGCATGACATTATGTGCTAGGATTATAGACCGTTGGCAAGAGTTGGAAAAGCAAGCTGTAACACCACAAATCGACTATTCAAGTCCAAAGGCTATGATTGGCTTCTTGAATTACCTACAAGGTCAAATAGATCAAAAAGACACCATCATTGAAGATTTAACACCAAAAGCCATGGCTCTTGAAAGCTTACAGGGCCATGATGGACTCTTCGGTCTTACAGAAGCCGCTAAAATACTCGAGATGCAACCAAAACAATTCATTCAATTCTTACAGCAAAAAGGTTGGGGTTACAGACGAGTAGCAGGTGGAAATTTGCTACCTTATCAAGACAAAATCCAAAAGAAACTTATGGATTGTCCAACCATCACACTTCAAACTGTAAGTGGAATAGAAAAGGTCATTCCTTGCGCAAAAATCACAGCAAAAGGCATTGGTGTACTGTCTCAAGAGCTTAAAAGACAAAGCATGCATTAAGAGGAGGTTATTATGATAAAAAAGAAATACGAACTGACTGATGAGACAATTAAAGTTGATAGAATAACGCTTTACTGTATCCATGCATTAAAAGACTTTGGAGATGTTAAAAAAGGTGATCTTGGCGGCTTTATAGAGAATGAAAACAATCTAAGTTATGATGGCAATTGCTGGATTGGGGATTATGCTTGTGTTTATGATGATGCTAAGGTTTACGAAAATGCACAAGTTTCCGGTGGTGCATTTATTAGTGGAAATGCTAAAATTTATGACAGTCCATTGATTTCCATCAGAGAAAAAGTTGGGGGAAATGCCAAAATCTATGGTTATGCATTTATTCATGGAAACGCAGAGATCATCAATGATGAAACTATCACAACGGGCGAGAGGCAATAAACCATGGAGAAAGATACGAACTACTAATCTTATATTATCTCTATAAGCCGTTTCTAACAACCAAACAACCATTTTTAACACATGCGTGATTCACGCCACGAGGGAATTGCGCGCAATGGAGGAAAACAAGATGAGTGAACTAAATACCACACAAACGGAATTAGTGGAAAAAACGAACGATTGTGAAATCAAACCTACAGCTATGGAGCTTATTTTAGAAAGAGCTCTAGAAAATGATGTCGATATGGATCGTCTCAAGCGTCTTCTTGAATTGCGAGAAAAGGAGATAGAACGACAAGAGCGTCAAAACTTTGTCCGTGATCTTTCTACTATACAAGTGGAATATAAAAATATCGAACAAAATGCCATTAATACACATACTAAAAGCCTCTATACAACGCTTGATAAATATATTGATGCTATTAAAGAACCTCTTGCAAAACATCACTTTGCCTTGTTCTCTCGTATCAAAGACCAGAGTTCAAATGACATAACTGTAGAAATGACTTTAAAGCATATATCGGGCAATGAAATATCAACACAAGGAACATTTCCCATTGATGCTACGGGAAGCAAAAATAACACACAAGCGGTTGGTTCTACTATAAGCTACGCACGTAGATATCTCTTAGGCATGCTTCTTAATGTTGCAAGAAAAGAAGACGATACAGATGGAATAACACTTCTTGCGGGTATCTCTTCTGAACAGATGAATGAAATCAAAGAATTAATTAAAAAAACACAATCTGAAGAAAGTAGGCTTCTCTCTTTCATAGGAGTAAAAAATCTAAAAGATATGTCTTTTAAACAAGCACAAACCGCTTTGTTTTCTTTGAAAAAAAAGCAACGAAAGCAAATGAATAAAGCACAACAAGAGCAATTAGATGCACCTATACAAGATATCGAATATGCGCCAACTCAACAAGAAACGGCGGTGTGAAATGGAACAAAGGACAGCAGAGTGGTTTCAAGCGCGCTTGGGTAAAGTCACTGCATCTAATGTCTACAGCGTACTCAGTAAGACAGCTAAAGGCTTGCCTACCAGCAAATATGAAGACTACAAAACGAAACTCATGACAGAACGCTTAATAGAGGAAATAAGCCAATCTTATACAACACCTGCTATGCAATGGGGTATCGAACATGAAGAAGATGCCTTAAGAGAATATGAATTCATTTATGACGCAGAAGTCACAAGATGCGGGTTTATCCCACACCCAAAAATGGAAATGGCGGGGGCTAGTCCTGATGGGTTGATTGGAGAGGACGGTTTAATAGAAGTCAAATGTCCACAATCAACCACGCATTTGCGTTTTTTTATTTATGACGAAATCAAGCCTGAATATATCGCACAGATGCAATTCCAAATGGCATGCACTGGACGCAAATGGTGTGATTTCATGAGCTATAATCCAAACTTTGTAGGCAAATCTACTGGTTTGAGAATGAAAATCAAACGCGTCAATCGTGATGAGAAACACATTGAAGAGATCAATAAAGCGGTCGAAATCTTTTTAGGGGAAATAGAACAAGAGATGCAAAAGATTTTGACAAAAGCTGCTTAAATCTATGGGGGTGCTCTCTCCTCCCAGCACTCCCACCCATTTAATTAATATAAAAAAGAGAAAGGTAATGAGATGATATTTGATGATGGAGATAGATATGTAACGACATGTGAGTGTGCACAGCTTTTTAGTGTATCCACAACAACGATTCGCAATTGGGTGCTTCAAGGAGAGTTTCCCCAACCTTATAAGCTGGGAAGAGCAGCAAGATGGAGAAAAAGAGAGATCTTAGCCTTCACTCCAAAGAAAAATACAGAGGAAATAACAACAAATTAAGTGAAATTGTATAAACCACAAGAGGTGGTCTGAAAGGTGGTCTGCAAATGGTTATTTAGAGAAAAAAATCCATATATTTCAAATACTAAAAACAAAAAGTGGTGCCCAGACGCGTTCCAATAATTTTAAATAAAATAAATGAGTT
Source organism: Bartonella sp. AP40SXNS (assembly GCF_042195825.1). Lineage (NCBI taxonomy): Bacteria > Pseudomonadati > Pseudomonadota > Alphaproteobacteria > Hyphomicrobiales > Bartonellaceae > Bartonella > Bartonella sp. AP40SXNS. The sequence continues at coordinate 1,397 of NZ_JBHIPB010000032.1, read as the reverse complement.
ATTATAATACGAGGGAAACTTATGATTATTGATTCCATTATACTTTTTATAGCATTATCCCTCATTTTTTTGTAGTTTTTTTATAGCCTCTATAGCTAACCTTTTGCGATCTGCGCTCTTTGTGTAGAGAGATGCCATTTTATCTTCTGTCCATCCAAAAATTGCCTTGAGTTGTGATACTGTTGCACCTGAATTAGCGGCGCGTGTTGCTGCTAATTTTCTTAAGCCATGGGCTGATTTTTTTATGCCTGCTACGTTACAAGCCTCACGAAAAAGGTTGCCAAAACTTTCTTTAACAAGCTTATTTCCATTTTTCCCGCAAATAAATGTTTCATTTCCAATAGGACCAATTTTAAAGGTTTCTGCTAATTCAGGCAAAATGGGTAGAAAAACATCTGTTTGGAATTTGCTTTTTTCTGTTTTGAGATGAATGATATTATCTTTTACGTCTTTCCAACCAATGCGAACAGCATCACCACGACGCAACCCCGTATACAAAAGAACATCAATCCAAACGCGTTCATGGGTACCATGTGACCAGCGTTGGTAATATTTTTCAACATCTTCTTCTGTCCAAGCGGCAAATCCCTCTTTATTTATAAGAGCTGGTCTTTTTACTCCTATTGTTGGATTATTTTCCAAAAGACCTTGGTCAATTGCCCAATTAAAAAGCCCATTAAGGGCTTTCACAAAATTTTGAGCAGCTGATGGTTTTTCTTTACGTCGTTCAACACCGGCTATAATATGCTTTTTTTCAATTGCTTGGTATGGAATGTTCCCTATGGAGTCGCATACCTTCATAAGGATGAGTTCTCTTTGTCTTTTCGTAGCTTTAGCAAGGCTATGCCAATGAACGCTGTTAAAATATTGTTTAAGCAGCCATGCAAATGAACCTTCAATCAGTTTGCCGATTTTCGGTTTTGGAGGGATTATGCCTTGTAATTCGGCAAGTGCGCTTTTGTAGTTGTCAACAAACTCTTGTGTTCCATAAGTTCCGCGTATTCTAATACGTTTTCCATGACCAATACGTACATACCATACGATTTTGCCATGTTGGGTAATTTGTTTAACGAGATGAGGAGGGCGTGGTTTTGGCATGATCAATTTTACATCTTAGAGAGTGCGATTTCGTAATATTCATTCTTTGACAAATCTAAAAGTTTGTCTGGGTGTGTTGTTGAGTTTGGTATTGGAATATCTGCTTTAAGATAGATAAGCAGTTCACCGGTAGGTTTGATTTCTATGAGTTCGCATTTTTGCTTTTTTGCTTCTCTTAAAGCTCGTGCAATGTCTGCTTGCGTTATGATAGCTTTACGAGGCGCCATATCTTTTCTCCTACATTGAGACGCAATTCACCCATTTCGTGAATCACGCATGACTTGAAAGTGTTAAGAAGG
>NZ_JBHIPB010000031.1:0-5076 GCF_042195825.1 Bartonella sp. AP40SXNS | reverse complement strand
AAAACTTCAGTTAAGCGTGTGATATGAGTTTGAGCAAGATCACCAACATTTATTGCCCATTTTTTCCAATAGCTAGGATCGTAAAATCTATTAACAATAGCAGTTCTAATGACATCTTTACATTTAGAAAAAAGGGGGAGTTCTCCTTGTTCTTCACATGTGTGAGAAGATTCGTAAGTTGCTAACCCAATATTAAGTCCTGAATACTCTAATTTTGAGCGTATAGGTAAATCATCAATAACCGTGGTCGTATCTTCTAACGCAAGTTCTTGAGAAGCAGCAACAATTTCAAGAGCATCGCTTACGTCTTGTTTTTTGTGCATATGGTGAATTATTTTATTAAAGTTATCATCATGAGCACGTAAAGCATTGAGAACTTGCCAGATGACATTATACTTTTGGTTGTTTTCTAAGGCTATTTCCGGCGGAATGTCAGCGGGTATCCCAACGGGTAGAATGATATAGCCTCTTTTTTTACCCTCTGCTCGACGCATTACACGTCCTATTGCTTGAATAATCTCAATTTGACTTTTTCGCGGGTGTAAAAATAGAACGGCATCAAGAGCAGGAACATCAACACCTTCAGAAAGACAGCGTACATTGGTAAGTACACGGCAGGTATTTTCCCCCGCATCTTCCTTTAACCATTCAAGTTGTTTTGTACGCTCTTTAGCACTAAAGGTTCCATCAATATGGGCAAGAGTACAGTTAAGAGGGGGAGTATCTTTATAGTTTTTATGAAGGGCGTGCAAAGATTCTTGAACTTTTTCTTTTTTGAATTCCTTGCATATGCGTTTAGAAGTCTCAATATCTTTGCAAAATGCTAAAGCTCTACGCATGGGATTGGGGTCATCTTCAAGATCAAGTTTCAGATCCATTTTGGTAAGGGCTCTATAACAGCCATTAATCTTGGTCCTATCGTCAAGAATAAGTTCATAATTCTTATCGGTAATAAGATGTTGAATGGATTGGCTTACTTCTTTTTCATTGACAACTAATATGATAACTTTACAAGGTGCTAACAGCTTATCCTCTAAAGCACGTGAAAAGTTGTAAGTATAAAGTTGTTTGCCATAGAGTTTTTCATTATCCATGGACACCAAAACGTTATTGGATAAGAAAGCATTCCTTTTCAGCTTGTCACTAAAGATCTTTGGGGTTGCTGTCATGTAGAGGCGTTTTTTGCCTCGAATAATGCTATTGTCATGAACCTTGATAAATTCAGATTCATGCTTTTCTGTTCCCAACACAACACCAGTTGTTCTATGGGCTTCATCACAAATGATCAGATCAAATTCAGGTAACCCATGGTCTTTTTGTGCATCCGAAAGCACTTGGATAGAATGGTAAGTTGAAAAGATAACCGTCATTGCATCTGTTAGGTTTTCACGCGCTTCTTTGGCAAGGGCTTGGGCATCCGTGGTAGCAGGGAGCACAAGATCTGATGTTTCCATGCCAACAATATCATCTTGATTTTTACGGCGCTTGCCTACTTTCGTATCAGAACACACGGCAAAGGAACGCAACGGGACTTGTGCATCGGCTGTCCATTCACGGATTGTTTGCGAGACTAAAGCCAGAGAAGGTACCAGAAACAAAACACGCTTGCCTTTCCCAGCAAGGGTTTCTGCTATCTTCAAACTGGTGAAAGTCTTCCCCGTACCACATGCCATAATCAGCTTGCCACGGTCTGCTTCTTTTAAACCTTCACAGACTTTCTTGATGGCTTCTTCTTGATGGGGACGAGGCTCTTTGATTGACTTAAGAAGGACTTCTTGTTTTGTTGCAAATATTTGCCAATCTATCCGACTGTTTTCCATATGACGAAGGTCAATACGATAAACGGGTATCGCTTGTCCTTTAATCATGGCATTCACATTGTCACTTAATTCCACTTCCGTACTATCAACGAGAAGACGATATTTAAAGATGTCTTTTCCAGAGGCAGCGATAAAGCTATCAATATCTTTTTTACTGATCTGATGGTCAGCTTGATAAAACTTACATTGAATAGCCACATATCCCTCTTGATTGCGAAGCTTTGCCACCAGATCAATGCCGATATCATTTTTATTCCAACCTTCACGCTCTTCAGCCCATTCATAATAGGTTTCTACCTTTTCATATCGTCCATAATGGAGAGGGTCATGCATAAGATAAGCCATGACAAGATTTTCAAACAATGTTCCCAATTCACGGGGTGATTTTGCTTGTTGACGATAATATTCTAAGAGAGAGCGTAAAGTGACGTGTTCATTATCAGAATGATGAGGGCGAAGCATAAAGAATAAACTCCATGACAATATATTCTATTGATTAATTCTCTTCAAAAGAATCAAAATAAAGCTTATTAAATCCATTTTGAATGAATAGTGTGAAAAATTCGGAAAATGCTAAAAAGCGGATAAATTTTTTTCAAAAGGTTTTTTAAATGCGGTTTATCCACAGCCCATGATACGGGATCAGATCAGCAAAATAGTGAAATTTGCTGTTTATTTGATGTGTTAATTGACCTGTTAATCAAGACAAATGCACCATGGACTTTAAAACATCAGAATAAGTATTTTGATAGGTTTTATGAATTATTTTATAGATAGGTTTTGTCTGTTTTTAAAACCCCCAAAACACCTACAAAACCCTCTTAGATATATATTAAAAATTGTATTTATGTGTTATGTTTAATATAGGTTGTTTATTTGAAAGATTAACTTATTGAAATATAATAACTTTTATTTTTGACTAAAAAATATATATAAGGGGGGGTAAAAAGACCCCCCAAAACCCCCATACCCCCCCAAAAACTAATGATGGGAAGTGCTTTAAAGGTTCACTGTTATATTGTTTAATGTTTTATAAGATTTCCAAATTGCCTCAGTGTGATGTCTTATGACTTTTCACTAAAGGGTGCCATTCATAACGTATGGTAGGTCGACCGCCTTGGGAGTTATTCTCTCCAGAGATTTCACGAATATAGTTACAACGACATAAAAGCTCTAAAGCTTGCTTAACGGTTTGATTGTCTGTTAAATATTTCCAATCACGTTTATAAACATCCCTTGCTATAAAAACATCGGGTAAACAATCACAGCGTTCAACAATTAATTTTGCACGCTCTGCTGTTAATGTATCCCCCGCCGCATAAAGTCTTTTGACATGACTTAACAGATATTTTTCCCAACGCAAGGCTGTTGTAATGGCATAGAGACCAATTTCTAAACCACCACTATCAAGAAGTTCAAAAATCAACGCAAGGCTTGCTATGGTTTTTGGCATTTTTAAAACATGCGATTGTAAGCTTTCTGAGTGAGTACCTCCTTTTGCCTCTTTATGAAGATGCTCGAACCATTCATAAAACTTCACTTGTGCTTTAGGAGAAAAACGCATAATCAGTGGTTGTTCGGGAGAACCTAAGCGTTTATCACGAAAAGAGCGAAATACCCCTTCATACTTTTGCCAGGCCTCTTGATTGGGCGGTTTATCAACCAATTGCCACTCTTTATTGTCATCGGGCCAGACAATCATTTGAAAGCGTTGCAATAAACCGTCATCGTTTATTCCACGGTGTATGGCTTGAATGAGCGGAATAATGCGTGAAGGTTGAATGCCTCCAATCATGGATAAAGTGACATAAGGGATAAAAATGGTTCCACGCTCTATACGGTCATAAGTAAATTGATCATCGCCATTAAAAGCTGTTAAATAAAAGGCGCGGTCTGATTGATATTCCTTTCTTTCTAGATTGGCTAAAAAGCCAGCCAATTCATCACGCACCATTAAGAGACCACGGGGGTTTTCTTTTAAGAGTTCCCCAAGCTTTTCAACAGACACATCATTGACAATAGTGTCATCTTCATTTTTACGAGTAGAAACTAAGCGGTGTGCAAAGTGCATTATGCAATCATATTCGCAATATTAGAAAAATAATAATTTATCATTATTTACTGATACGGAGCGCAGTATTGTAGAAAATAATTTTCTTCAATTACAAAATAAATAAAAATACAGTTGATTAAGGAAATTTTTTCTTTGTATGGAGCACACGTAAAATACGCACAACGCCATTTGAAATATCATAAATCATGATATAATTTGGATGTACAATAAGTTCACGTGTATTTACAATTCGTCCTAAACGACCAAGGGTAGGAAATTTAACAAGTTTTTCTACTTTTTCAGATAAAAGTTGATCAAACTTTAAGGCAGCGGAAGGATTATCTTGTGATATGTATTCACGTATCTTTTTGCGGTCAACGTGTGCTACTTGTGTCCAAATTAGCTTCATAAAGTTGATCTATCTAGTTTACTTTGTGTCTTTAAGCGCCATTCTTTTGCTTCTGCTTCGATTTCTTCAGAAGACATTATATCACTTGCATTAGCAGAATTTATCCCTAATTGAACTTGTTCCCGAAACCATAAATCGTATGCACTTTTTTCTTTTTGTTCTTTTACGATATCGCGCATATAATCGCGCAATAATTGTGCACCAGATCTATCACACGCCTTTGCTGCTTTGGAAAATTCATTTTTTAATACATCATCGACGCGAAAGGTAAATGTTGTCTCAGCCATTTTACGACCACTTAATGTGTTACAAAGTAGTTCTAATGTAATGTATTTTTACTGTTTCTTCAATAGGTACTATTAGAATAGATATTTTATATCTATTTTGCATTTTCATAGGGTTGAAAGGGACGCCCATAAATCAACGGGCTCTGTTAACAACCCAGACAGTAGAGCTAGACCGGTTTCAATGCCCTCACAAATGACCAGATGTTTTGGATTGGCTTGACTTAAATGCACAGCACCACCCATAACAGACCCTAACATGGCTTTTGCTGGTTTTTGATCTGTTTTGCAGCCATTGGCTTGTAAAAAGGTTCTATGAATGGCAAAGGAGCCAGCACCCTTAACAAGAGCAACCAACGCGGGCAGTGTAATCCCTAAAGGGTGTGGACATTTGTCGTAAAAGCGTAAATCTGTAGGCAAATCACATGTGATCCCCCGCATACGTAAATAGGTTTCTGCTAAAGTATTTTTGATTGGTTGGCTTTGTTGCCAAATTGCTTTTGCTCTCTC
>NZ_JBHIPB010000030.1:0-5271 GCF_042195825.1 Bartonella sp. AP40SXNS | reverse complement strand
CTCACTGGAATCAATCGCCAATTCCGGCTCTTTGCCATCAGAACCAAGAGAAGTTGCTTCGCGTTTGTCATAATCAAGAAGCTTTGTTTGAGGGCAATGAATTTGTCCAGAACAATAGCATCTCACAAGCGATGGAAAGAATTTTAGCTGAGTTGGATAAAACCGATATCAAGCAAGAGTCTTTAGAACTCCAAGGGTTTTATAACAGTGTAAAATTCCGCGCCTCTGGGATAACCGAACCCCATGCAAGACAGAACCTTATTATCAAACTTTACGAGGATTTCTTTTCCAAGGCATTTAAGAAAACCACGGATAGGCTTGGGATTGTTTATACGCCGGTTGAGGTTGTTGATTTTATCATTCATTCTGTTGATGATGTGTTGCGGAATGAATTTGGCAAAAGCTTGGGGTCACGGGGTGTTTCTATTCTTGACCCTTTTACAGGTACTGGTACCTTTATCACACGGCTTTTACAATCCAATCTCATCAAACCAGAGGATATGGAATATAAGTTCCGTCATGATATCCATGCCAATGAGATTGTTTTGCTTGCCTATTACATAGCAGCGATTAACATTGAATCGACCTATCATAGTATCATGAAAGGAGAGTATATTCCCTTTAAGCATATTGGCTTAACCGATACTTTCCGCATGCTTGAAGAGAAGAACCTTCTGCAAAAATTATTTAAAGAAAACAGTGAATATCTGGAACATCAAAAGAAACTGGATATTGAAGTTATCTTTGGTAACCCTCCTTATTCGGTAGGACAAAAGAGTGAAAATGATAATGCAAAGAATACACCCTATCCGATATTAAATGACCGCATTCGTGAGACTTATATAGCTCAATCGAAAGCAACTAGTACGCAAAAGTTATATGATAGTTATATTCGTGCCATTCGCTGGGCGAGTGACCGTATTGGTAATGCTGGAGTAATCGGCTTTGTTTCTGGTTCTAGTTATGTAGAAAAGCCAACAATGGATGGTTTACGAAAATCTTTAGCCAAAGAGTTTACGAGTATTTATGTGCTTAATTTACGGGGGGATATCCGCAAAAATATATTAAGCAATGGATCTTCTCAAGAAGGAGAGAATATTTTTGGTAGTGGTAGTATGACTGGTATTGCGGTAACGCTATTTATCAAAAATCCCAATGTTTCTGGAGAGTGTAAAATTTACTATCATGATATTGGAGATAATCTTTCCACCGAAAAAAAACTTGGAATGATTCAAGACTTTGGTAGTGTTGGTGGCATTACACGGAGTAAACAAGGTTGGAAAATAATTACACCAGATAAGCATGGTGATTGGATACATCAACGTGATAAAAGTTTCAAAACATTCTTAGCTATGGGTATCAAAAAGGGGTATGATAAAAAACTCTTTGAAACTTATTCTCTTGGTGTTTCAACCAATCGTGATGCTTGGGCGTATAACTCAAGCCGTGAAATTTTAGCAAAGAATATGGGTAATATGATTACCTTTTATAACAGCGAAGTGAAATGTTTTAATGAGATCTATCCACATGCTGACCGTAACACATGTAAAAAGGCTGTAGATAATTTCGTAAATTCAGATAGTAAAAAAATTAGTTGGAGCAGTACTCTTAAAGGAGAATTATTAAGAGGCAAATTTTCAGAATTTGAAGCTACATGCCTTACTCAAAGCCTTTATCGCCCTTTTACAAAACAATGGCTTTATTACAATAGCGTCTTTAATGAAGCAGTCTATCAAATGCCGCGTATATTCCCGATAGGACAAGCGGTAAAAAATAAGGTAATACAAGTTACAGGCGTAGGAGCAAGAAGTGGATTTTCTGTTTTGATGAGTAAGGATTTACCTAACCTTCACGCAATAGATACAGGTCAATGCTTTCCAAAATACTTTTATGAAGATATTACCTCCTTAAAATCTAAAGATAATAACCAGTCACATTTATTTACGAATTCTATAGAAAAAAGCAACAATGCTGATTTACAACAGTGTGATGGCATTACAGATGCGGGATTAGCACATTTTAAAGAGGCTTATCCTAATGAAACCATAACAAAAGATGATCTATTCTATTATGTTTACGGTCTACTTCATTCGGAAGATTATCGTTCTCGTTATGCTGATAACCTCTCTAAAGAACTGCCTCGTATCCCTTGTGTAAAGAGTGCTGATGATTTTTGGAAGTTTGTGACAGCAGGGCGTGAACTCGGTCATTTGCACGTGAATTATGAAACTGTAGAGCCGTATCCAGTAACCTTTAAAAAGGGTAATCCAAAACAGACAGAGATCTCTAATCCCGAAAAGTTTTATTATGTGACTGAAATGAAATTCGCAAAAGCAGGTAAAGAGAAAGGCAAAGCCGAAAAGGATAAATCAACTGTTATTTACAATAGCAATATTACCATAACAGATATCCCTCTTGAAGCTTATGAGTATATCGTCAATGGCAAGCCTGTTCTTGAATGGGTTATGGGGCGTCAATGCGTTAAGACTGATAAAAAGAGTGGCATTGTGAATGATGCCAACCGTTATGCTGTTGAAACCGTTGGCAACCCTGCCTACCCTCTAGAGTTATTTCAGAGGGTTATTACCGTAAGTTTAGAGACAATGAAAATCGTTAAGAACCTACCAAAACTAGAAATTAAAGAAATTGAATAGACTTGGCTTGCTAAACTCACAAGGGGTATAGAGTCTTATAACCATAATCTATACCTCTCTTGTTAAGTTGATTAGATACAATCTTTAAAAAGAGTGCTTATATGCTTTATTCTAAAAAGAAATCATTTGCACTTTTAGATACTCTTATTTGGATTGCCTTTAAGACTTTTAAGAAACCCTATCTAAAGTGAATTAAATTTTTTTACATTGCCTTTAAAAGATTATACCGTAATCTAAAATGATAGCTTTGTTTAAAGAGAGTTATGTATATTCATTTTCTTATATTACTTATAGGTTTTGAAGGTTTCTCAAACCCTCAAAATACCTTCAAAACCCCTTTTTATATATATTACAGATTGTATTTACGTGTTGTGTGTAATATGGGTTGTTTATTTAAAACATTAACATATTGAAATATAATAACTTTTATTTTTTGATTGAAAAATAATATATAAAGGGGCGTAAAAGGAACCCTCAAAATACTCAAAATCTTCAAAACTCATAACCATAATGGTCTTGATAGTACTTCTTATGCGTTACAAACTATCTTTTGAAAAGGCTTTAAAGGAGCATATGCTTTTCATAAAGCACATTTTAATCACTCACTAAAATAATCACTTTTGTCGGTTCAATTTACTGACACATAACTGACAAATATATATTATGAATTGAATTTATGGGTTGTCTTTTAATAAAGGTTGCATCATTAAAATTATAACCTATTGAAATATAATGTTTTTAATTTTCTCTCATTTAAAAAAATAATAGAGGGTCTAAAAAGAACTGACAAAACTGACACAACTGACAAAAGCCTATTAAAAGGTATTTTTCTGATCTCTATAATGATCAATCTCTCTTTAGATGTTTTCATAACAGTCTATAAATCACAATTATTCTATTTATCGCTTCTCTTATGACAATGAAAAATGATGCCATGGCTATAAAGAACATAACAACTATAGAGAAAGCAAAAATGCAAATGAAAGCATTTGTTTATAAAGACAGTCCCTATAAAGGCTGTTAAGTCTAAAATGTGTTATTAAAAGAAATTAACAGAAATCTTAAAAGCCATTTAGTGACAAAATTGATAGGTTATAAAGTTTAAAATACGCATTATGAGATCGTTTCTAAATATTATAAATGTATAGATTCAGAAAATAACGCAATCGTTTCATAAAACCTATAATATAGCTTTAAAAGCACATGAATATAAAAGAAGCAATTAATAAGCATACGATATTATCGATACACAACGTATTAAAAAAATACAAAAAAATATCAAAAAAGATAAAATATTATTTGACAATAAATACGTATTTTGTTATATAAATACTCAAGTGATTCAAAACGCTAAACATACAGTGGATAAACAACCAAAATTGTTTACTTCCTCTACAAAATTCGATTATTACAACGCTTTATATTATAAGTGTATGTATTTATGTCGGGTGTGCTTATGCCATACAATACCCTTATGGGAAAAGCATAGCAACGGACTGTATGCCGTGTTTTGAACGCCCGGCGCCCTTATAGGCTGTCAATTCAAAACTTTTTAAAACATACAGGTTTAATTATGACAACTACATCAAACAACACCCCCGTTATCTCTTCCATTTCAAATGAAACCGCGCCCGTTAATAAACAAGAGCCTGCAAAAAAATACGAATTTACAGGAGAGACAATAGAGGTTGGTGATTATACTCTTTATCGCATTCGGGCTTTAAGGGATTTTGCTAATATAAAAGCTGGTGATTTAGGCGGCTTTATACATAAGGTTGCAAATTTAGCTCATAATGGTGATTGTTGGGTCGGTGGCAATGCCATGGTTTATGGTGATGCTCGTATTTACGATAATGCCCATGTTTCGGATAATGCAAAAATTACTGGATCTGCAAAAATTTATGAAAATGCAAGGGTCTATGGCAATGCTAGCGTGCATATTAGAGCTGAGGTTTATGGCAATGCGCAAGTCTATGAGAACGCATTGATTTATGGTGATATTTTTGGACATGCTAAAGTGTATGGAAATGCAAAAATTTATGACACTATTTATGGCAAATTTCTTGATAAAACTCGAATTTATGGCAATGCTGAGGTTTATGATAAAGCGCGTGTTTTAGGAACCTCTCAGGTTTATGATAATGCCCATGTTTATGAAAATGCTATAGTTTTTGATAATGCTAGGGTTTGCGATAATGCCCATGTTTGTGGCGCTGCTATGGTCAATAGAGAAGCCAAGGTTTATGGCAAGGTTTATGGTGGCGCTTGGGTTTCCAATAATGCTTTAATTTCTGATAATGCCGAGGTTTATGATGATGCTCGCATTTATGACAATGCAAAAATTTATGGCAAGGTCCATGGTGATGCTCATGTCTATGGCAATGCCAAGGTAATTGGCTATACTGAGATTGGTGGTGATACCAAAATTGGTGGCAATTATAAAGAACCCGTTATCACTGGTGATATTGTTTTTACAACTGTGTAAATGACGCGCGGGCGCGGCGGGGGCGCCCCTCTTTAAACATTTCATTCTAAAATTCAAATCTATTTATAAAGGAATTGTGCTATGCAAAAAAAGTTTGCACTCACAAATGAGACACGTGTATTTAATAATCAA
>NZ_JBHIPB010000029.1:0-5810 GCF_042195825.1 Bartonella sp. AP40SXNS | reverse complement strand
GGGGCAATCACAATGACGGGAGGAACTGTAACCGCTGCAAACATGGCATTGCTTGCAAAAAGCGGTGGGCATATTAAGGTTACAGATGTTGCTCTAACAACAATAAATGGTAACTATGGCGCAGCTACCACCGATCCTGATAGCTTAATTGAATTGTATGGAAATACAGCGATTAGCAATACTTTCATCGGACTTAATGCAGAAAATAGTGGGGCAATCACAATGACGGGAGGAACTGTAACCGCTGCAAACATGGCATTGCTTGCAAAAAGCGGTGGGCATATTAAGGTTACAGATGTTGCTCTAACAACAATAAATGGTAACTATGGCGCAGCTACCACCGATCCTGATAGCTTAATTGAATTGTATGGAAATACAGCGATTAGCAATACTTTCATCGGACTTAATGCAGAAAATAGTGGGGCAATCACAATGACGGGAGGAACTGTAACCGCTGCAAACATGGCATTGCTTGCAAAAAGCGGTGGGCATATTAAAGTCACAGATGTTGCTCTAACAACAATAAATGGTAACTATGGCGCAGCTACCACCGATCCTGATAGCTTGATCGAATTGCATGGAAAAACAACAATTAATAATGCTTTCATCGGACTTAATGCAGAAAATAGTGGTGCAATCACAATGACGGGAGGAACTGTAACCGCTGCAAACATGGCAGTGTTTGCAAAAAACGGTGGGCATATTAAGGTCACAGATGTTGCTCTAACAACGATGTATGGCAACGGATACGGTGCAGCTACCACCGATCCTAACAGCTTGATTGAATTGTATGGGAAGACAACTATTGATAATGCTGTAACCGGACTTGATGCAGAAAATAGTGGTACAATCATAATGACTGGGGGAACAGTAACTGCGAAAACCATGGCATTGTTCGCAATGAATGGTGGACATATTAAGGTCACAGACGTTGCTCTGACAACGATGGATGGCAATGGATACGGTGCAGCTACCAGCAATCCTAACAGCTTAATTGAATTGTATGGAAATACAGCGATTAGCAATACTTTCATCGGGCTTTATGCAGAAAACGGTGGCACGATTAAAATGAATGGAGGGACCGTAGCAGCAAAAGGATCAGCATTTGTTGTAAAAAATAGCGGATATATTGATGTAACAAATGTTTCTGCAACAGCAGAAAACAGTGGCATAACATTTGATAAATCCGAGGATGATAACACCTTAGAAATCAACTTGACAAATACAAAGCTTCGCACTGAAAATAGTATTGGAATTAATGCAGACCAATCAATCGGTATAGCCAATCTCAAAAATTCAGAAATCAGTGCCGATATTTTATTATCAGCAAAAGCCTCAACTAAAGAAAATAACTTTGCTTTTACACTAAATGCTAATCACTCGGTATTAAACGGAAGAGCAAAAATTGCAGAAAACAGAACTGTACGCTTTGATTTGACAAACAAGGCAACATGGATATTGAAAACCAGTACAAAAGAAACCGATGATGATGGAAAACTGCTTGCTATTGCTCAAAGGTCACGTTCTGATATTTCTGTGCTCAATCTCAATGATAGTTCTATTGTTTTCAATGGGCTGGTAGAAGATCATTATCATACATTGCATGTAGGATCTGGAATACCAACCACTCTAGCAGTCTATAATGCCTCTGGTAAGGCAGAAATTCATTTCAACGCTATATGGAGTGATGGTGTTGCAATAGATGCACAAAAAACCGATAGGCTTCTCATTCACGGTGATGTAGCAGGCACCACAACAGTTTATGTCAAAAGTGTTTCAGAGGATAAGGAGAGTGTAGAAAATGCTTCTCCTCCTTCAAATATAGGTGGACTTTCACTTATTCAAGTTTCTGGAGAAGCAAAAGAAGACTCCTTTAAATTGAAAAATGGCTATACCACCATAGGAGGAACTCCTTATAAATATACGCTGACTGCCTATGGACCAGTATCAAGTTATGGCAAAGCCAATGCTAACCAAAACTTATTCGATGAAAAGGATAAAGATTTCTGGGACTTCCGCTTGCAGCCTGAATTTCTTGCCCCCGATTCAAAAGTAAGAGCAGTTGTACCACAAATGGCAAGTTATTTGGTTATGCCAAATGCCCTCTTTTATACTGGATTAGCCGATATGGCCAAGCAAAATGCACTTTTAGCCAATATGAGAACAACAGTCTTGGGAGAGCAGAAAAATCTTAAAAACAGTTTCTTCCTCTCTACCTATGGGGGTAAAGGAACCTTATCCTCGAAACGCGGTCCCCTTAAATATGGTTATGGTGCTGATATTCGCTATGCTGCTCTCCAAGCCGGTGTCACATTAGCGGCATTAGAAGGACAAAATACCACGACACATTTCGGTCTTATAGGCACCTATGGGCGGCTGTCTTTCACTCCAAAAGAGATGCAAGATACAAGTAAAAGCACTTTAGATAAATGGTCTCTCACTGCCTATGGTAGCGTACAGCATGACAGTGGTTTCTATATGGATACACTTTTATCCTATGGAATAATAAAAAGCGATATCACCAATGCTATCATTGGTAAAACCGCGAAATTGAACAATGTAAAAATGTTGAGTATTTCCACCACCGTTGGCAAACAATTTTCTACCGGAATGGAAGGAGTAATCTTCGAGCCCCAAATACAACTTGCTTATCAACATTTGATGTTTGATACCATTGAAGATGCTGATAATTTTAAAATTGATATGAACAATCCTTCTCAATGGTTGATCCGTGTTGGTGGACGTTTAACCAAAACCATTATGACCACTGAAAATGGTCCTGCCATTTCCTTCTATGGAAAAGCAAACTTGATCAAAGCTTTTGGTGATAATGGAAAAGTACAAATTAGCAAGAATTTTGACCTTGATTCCATGGGAACAGCAATTGAGGGCGGCGTTGGTATCAATGCGCGACTTTCTCACAACTTCTCTCTTTACGGTGATGTAAGCTATCGACAAAAGCTTCAGAAAACTGGTATAAGTGGTGCAAGCTTTTCAGGTGGCATACGCTATCAGTTTTAAATCAAGGCTGTAAAAATAGCCTATTCATTCTATTCAATTTAACAAAAAGGGCAGCCACAATATGCTGCCCTTTTTGTACATTAAAGTCATCCTTTTTCCTTTTAAAGCACCCTTCCCTCTTTATACTTAGTTCTTTACGAAAATCTCCAAGACAAGACACAACAAACGCAACAGAGCACTTCCATCCCCAGTGGATGAAAAGTACTTCCTACTTTGAGAAAAGAGAAGTCTATTAGAAATAAATTAATACCACTGTGTTGAAAAATGAAAATCCACTTTAAGCCCAAGTAGATTAGCTTTTTTATAAGCTTCTTCTACATCCTTTTTTGTTCCCTCATAACCCCAATTTGCGTCATATAATAATCCCTACCATCACGTAAAAGATGTCATGGTACCACTATATCAGTATCTCACAATATTTCTCTGAATAATAATATTCAAAATTATAATTCTTTAAATAAAATCAGTTATAAATACATTTTGTATTAGACATAATTAATATCAATTATTTTTTAATTTTGACAAAAAACCAAAAATGTCTTACCAAATAAAGACAATTACTGAAATTAATAACAACTATCCATTTTCACTTCTTCTTATGAAGTTCGCGGGGAAATGAATATTTGGGGGCTATCATAAGGAGAATACTAGTGTATAAAACATCCCTTTTATCATGCACGACTGCAGCCGCTATCATCCTGTTCAACATCCAGTTCAGTGCACATGCTGAAACCCTCGTAGTTTCTGAGGGAAAACAACAAGAAGTATCCGATAAAACCTACGAAACTATTCACGCAAAAGGCGGTGGCAAAATCATTGGAAAACATTTAACCATTGTTACGAATAAAGATATAAACCAGGGCACAAACGAAACCGTCTATGCTGTAACAGCAGAAGGTGCTGACAGTGCGATTGAGTTACTGGATGGCACAACCATTAAAGGCACTGGTTATGGTATTTTCTTAGGCCTTGAAGCCAAAGACGGTGCTACACTTCAAATGACTAAAGGAACAATTACATATTCTGGAATGGGGGCCTCCTCATCTGGCATTTTATCTAGCACTGGCGCTTCCTTTTCTGACAGTAAGAGTAAAAAAAACAAGCTGGAAGACGTGGTAATATCGAGTGAAAACGATAACATTTTACTACCCTTAGGAATAAGTGCTAAAAACAGCACAGTAACCTTGAACAATGTAACCATAACTCAAGCACTAACAGGCATATTTGCAGATGATCACTCAACAATAACAGTGTCTGGAGGATCACTCGATGGGAAAACTGATGGGGTATATGCTGGAAACGGCAGCACCATTACTTTAAACAACAATGTTACAGTCGCATCATCTAATGGTACTGGACTCCATGCAGATGGTATAGAATCCAAGATCACAATGAAAGGAGGGGCTGTCATAGGAGGAAGTTTGAATGGACATGAAGGCGCATTACTTACAGAAAATGGTGGACGTATTGAAATTACGGATGTTACTCTAACAACCAATAACTTCGGAAACGGTGCAAATGCCAATGGCTTTGGAAGCATAATTGAATTAAAAGGCAAAACAAGCATTGAAAAAGTTAGAGACGGACTGAGAGCAGAAAAAGGTGGTAAAATCACCAGCGAAGATTTAACAATAACTGCTTATGAAAACCAAGAATACGGTACTTCTGGTATAATAGCCATTGATCCCAATAGTGAAATTCAATTAAAGGGTCATACAACCATTGAAAAAGTTTTTGTCGGTCTTGAAGCCTTTAATGGTGGCAAAATCGTTAGCGGAGATTTAACAATAGTCGGTGGTAAAGCAATTAATGACAACCCCAATGAAGCACGATCTGGTGTATGGACATCAGGCTCTGGGAGTGAAATTCAGTTAACTGGCAAAACAACCATTCAAAATTTTGATGAAGGTCTTTATGCAGATGATGGGAGTAAAATCATTACCGGAGATTTAACAATAATCGGTGGTGTGTCCGAAGAAGAAACCGTTGGTGTAAGCACTTGGGAGGCCGATAGTATAGTTGAATTAAATGGCAAAACAACTATTCAAAATGTTGGTATTGGTCTCGCTACTGGTGAAGATGGCACAATTAAGATGGTTAATGGCGCTATTGATACTAATTCTAAAGGTCTAGATACCCAATCCGACACTCCTCAGAATGGGAAGAAAAATAAAATAGAAGCAAAAATGGCTGCGCTGGTTGTAATAAATGGTGGACATATTGATCTGACAGATATTTCTGCCACAGCAGAAGTTGCCGGTTTACAATTCGCAACTTTCTCCGATGATAATCCAAATGGCTCGCATGATCCACAAAAATATCATAGTAATGAGATCAATCTGACCAATGCAGAGCTTCATGCTGAAAATGGCACAGGAATTTTCATTGGAGCTGTTGTTGAAAAAAGCATCGAAGATACTACAGCTCCATCAATCGGCACAGTTAATCTTAAAAAATCAGAAGTCCATGCTGACGTATTATTAGGAAATGGTATTGCTTGGGACAAAACGTCATGGAAAGATAAAGATTTGTGGGATGGTAAAGAGGTTAAAACGATCTCCAACGGCACTTTTACATTAAACGCCGATCAGTCTACTCTAGAAGGCAGAGCAAATATTGCTAAAGACAGAAATGTACGCTTTGATCTGAAAAACGATACAACATGGACGTTGAAAATCAGCAAAAACGAAAAAGATGATGATGGCAATCTCCTTGATATCGCTCAAAGATCTCGTTCTGATGTTTCTGTGCTTAATCTCGATAACAGCTCCATTGTTTTTGAGAAACCA
>NZ_JBHIPB010000028.1:0-5974 GCF_042195825.1 Bartonella sp. AP40SXNS | reverse complement strand
ATCACCAATAGAAACACTTAAGGTTTGCATTCAGGTGCGTTTTTATATTTTTTACAAAAAGGGCTGTTTAAGCGCTTTTCAACACTTCGTTTCGGAATGACCGCGCCTGGTCGACAAATCGGAAGGTTTTCCCTCCAATGATTCACACACCAAGATGGACCGCCATATCTGTCACGGAATCCTGCTTGAATCATACAAGCATAAATTGTTGCATTATCATTATTGCTGAGCTTTTGATTTTCAGCCTCAAGATAATTAAGATGTGGCATGCCACATTCTAATAAGGCTTTTCCTACCTCGGTAAAGTCTGCTCCTGGCTTGATCCACCCATATACTTCCCCTGGAGGAGATTTGTCCATATCACATCCAGTAATACTTAATAGAATGAGCAGGCTCAATAAGTTAAATCGTATTTTCATTTTTTGTTCCCTGTTCTCGTGGAATAAAATTTTA
Source organism: Bartonella sp. AP40SXNS (assembly GCF_042195825.1). Lineage (NCBI taxonomy): Bacteria > Pseudomonadati > Pseudomonadota > Alphaproteobacteria > Hyphomicrobiales > Bartonellaceae > Bartonella > Bartonella sp. AP40SXNS. The sequence continues at coordinate 5,521 of NZ_JBHIPB010000028.1, read as the reverse complement.
TAAAATCAAATGAACCGTAATCATTTTTACACTTAGCACTTGCATCAGCATAACAATTATGGGTACTAGGATTATAGCCGATGATCGCTCCCCCCATCTCTCTGAGGGGTAGAATTAACGGATGTAATGAATCATATGGTTTGGAACGTACCCCATAAGCCGTAGGCCAATTGTAACCAATCACTGTACTAATGGGGTCTAACATATGACCTTGTATGTAGATATAATTTTTTTCGCCATCGCTTAGATAATCTACTGTATTGGCCATCGATTGCATGTGAGCAGCCGCTCCAACAAGATAGAAGTCTGTTTTCTTGGCTACACTGTGGATACCATGTTCTTGCAAGTCATTTGCTCCATTGCGTATTGTTAAGGTACCCCGGCTATGCCCACTAACAATAGCATTGTCATTGCCATAACGATAGATAAAATCTTGGAACTTCTTGGTCGAATTACTCAATCCCCAAGTGCTACCCTCCCAAAACTTTTGATAATATGCTACCCCTAATTCTACCAGCACATCATCAGCTTGGGGAAAGTATGTAAAATAAAGGGGACCATTTTTATTAACAGCCAATTGGACAGCATTACCGGCTGCTTCATCTGGTGAATTAAAAATGCCATTGTAGAACATATAAACAGCACCATTAGGGCCTTTTTGTAAATGCTTTTCTTCCTCTGGCTTTAAAAAGTGATACAGAGTGATATATTTTCCATCACTGCCTTTTATAGGTTTTCCATTTTCATCGGTTAAATAGAGGACATTGCCATTTTCATCATGCGCAACCTCACCCACTGGATGGTCAACATAAAATGCCATTTTACGAACCCCATCCCATATATCAAACCATTCATCTACCCATTTATTTCTCATACCTAAACGATTACGCAATATATCCTCAAGCGGTGCGACATCTAGCTGTCCTACTGCTTGGTGTGCTGCTGCGGTGTTGCGGTTGAGAGAGCCAATGATTTGTCCAGCATCTTGCCCCATCGCCCTCTGTCCAGTTGTATCAGTAAGGATGATAGTCCCATCACTGATAGCAGATTTGGTTTCCCCTTCTGCTGCATCCTTGGCTTTGCCGTGATTTAAAACATTCTTGGCAATGTTTTTTATCGTGTCATTCCCAGAAAGGCTAAACCCATGGCTGCTGGCTTTAGCATGGGCACTGTTGCTGATATCACTGGTGCTAATGCTTCCAGTGGTCAGGCTGTTTTTGTCCGCCGAGGCTGTGCTTTCAATAATACCTCCGGTCAGCGTTGTTTTGTCTTTAACAATGATATTAAAGCCGCCATCACCCGCTTTGATGCCTGATTGCTCCACAACACTATGATAATCACTAGAGGATTTATCCTTTTGGAAAGAGGCGCTCATGGAGCCCCCACCACCCGTTTGTCCAGCACCAAACCCAACAGAAACAGAGTTTTGCTTGCTGGAACTTTGTCCCGTATCACTGCGGCTGGTAATGGCAAAATCACCCCCTACTTCCATTTCTACACGCTCTCCAGAAACCACGGCGCCTGCCAATGTGGTGTTTGCACCACTCGTTGTGTGAACTGTGCCGGTGCCAATAATATGGCTGTTCTTCTGGTGAACCTCCTCACTGGAACCCTTGCCTTTACCAAAAGAAGCATTCCCCATCCACCCTGTACCACCGGTACCATAACTATACCCAACATTCATTGAAGCGCTTTGCGTGTGGTTTTTTGTGCTTTGCGTATTTTGCGCACTTTCAAAGATGATATCTTTACCTGCTCCCATGGTGATATTCCCGCTCTGTTCATCATTGCTTTGCATCGGGTTTGTACCGGCAATAATATCGGCTCCAACACCATGGATGCTGCCTTTGTGGGCTTGCATATTAACAGCGCGTCCTGCTTCTATTGTACCTGTTACCGCAGTAGAGGTCTGAACAGAGGCTTCTGCCTTCTCTGTCTTAAAGCCCACGGTTACACTGCCAGATGCGCCAGCCTCGGTCAAACCGCTTAACGTATCCAGTGGATTGCCCCACGACTTTGGCTTCAAAATGCGCATCCCCCGTAATGGACCCCTCACCTGCCTTATTGTAGATTATCTTAACCACCAAATTTAAAAGGCTCTCTGCGTGGATAAAGAAGTAGACGGCTTTGATCCCCTACTTCATTCATGATTTTATCTAACGACCTTTTTAACGATGGGGAGGACGCTTTGGTGATCGCTTTTGTAAAGCTTTTTGCTTTTGCTGACGTTTTCTTTCATCCTCAAAATGCGTTAGTAAAGCGCGTTCCTGTTTCGTTTTATTGGTCATACCAAAGGTGTCATTGTCCATAAACTGCTGATATCCTGCTATCATTAAATTGCTTAGGAATGAGCCACTTTTGGGAGGTTGTGTAAAATAGATCCCTTTTGAATCTTGCAGTTTATATCGGAAACCTGCTTTTTTCATGCACTCATAAACTGAGGCAAATTCACTCGCATACGAATTCATATCACTAGAAGAAGCATAAACCGGTTTCCAACCACATTTTGATAAGGATTGTTGGATCATCGCTTTATCGACACCTGGTTTTTCCCATAATGCTAAAGTTGATGGAGGAGGTTGGTTAACACATCCAGTGATACTTAACAGAGCTATGCAACTCAATAGTTTTAAGATTTTCTTCATTATTCCCCTCTTTCAATGGATTTATTGACAATAAAAAAGCTCGTAAGCCTGTTGATATTTCCTGTCACCGCTTCATTAAAACAACGGTGAACAATATTGAAATGTTGGATTGAGGGAACAGTCCCGCCATTCCAAGAGAAGGCAAGGATGGCGGATTGTTAATCATCACAAACAGCAAAACTTAAGGCTGGCATTTGCGACTATTTTTATATTTTTTACAAAACGGGCTGTTTAAGCGCTTCTTGACACTGCGCTGTGGAACAACAGCGCCTGGACGACAAATGGGCAAGTTTTTCTCTTTAAAAGTATAACATGGCCCTCCCGCTCTTGCTACCTCTTCATCTTTATAGCGAAACCCTGATTGAAGCATGCAAGCATAAATTGTTGCTTTTGCATTAATGCTCTGCTTTCTGTTTTCTGGATCGACATCATAAGGCGTTGGCATGCCACATTCTAACAAGGCTTTTCCTACCTCAGTAAAATCAGTAACACCATTTTTCTCCCACGCGCTCAAATACCCTCCAGGAGTTTTATTAAACTGACATCCTGCAATACCTAATAAAGTTACAGCACCTAATAGCTTTAGAGTTTGTTTCATTTTTTACTCCATTATTTAATTCAAGGTTTTTGTTCACGATGAGATGTGCCATAGCGCCATGTACACTTATCACTCGCATCTCCAAGGCAAGTATGGGAGCTTATGGGATTCATGATCACTCTCCACCATTCTTTCCACATGTTACTACCAGTAGGTATTGTCTCGTAAGTATAGCCATTGCCGCCAATAATTCTGCTTACAAAGTCGTATCTATTCCCATCAAAGCCAATAGTGGTTTGTTTGCCATCACTCACATAACCTAACAGACCGGATGCAACTAAAACATTAAAGGCTGGTCCATAGAAATTGATCTTCGTGTTGTCGGCTATACCGTGAACACCTTCTTGTTTGAAAGAATACAACATATTCCCCAATGTCATCGTCCCGCGGCTATGGCCATAAAGTTCCAACCCTGTAAGACCATGGCTATACACCAAATCTTTTGCTTCTTGTGTGGAATTGGTCAAACCCCAAAAGTTATTTTCCATAAATTTCTGATAGCCCGCGACTAGAAGTTCTGAGATAGCAGAATCGGCTTGAGGGAACACAACAAAATAAAGCGGTTCATTTTTATTCTCCGCATGTTGCTCTGCATAAACAGCGGCTTCCTCTGGTGGAGTAAAGATGCCATTAAAGGAAACATGAACCCTGCCATCAGAGCCTTCTTGCAAATGCTGCTTTTCTTCATCCGTTAAATAATGAAACTTAGGTATTTTTTGTCCACGAGCGTCTTCTATAGGCTCCCCATTTTCATCTGTTTTATAGAGTATATTTCCGTCTTTATCACGGTCGACCACGGCGATGGGGTGCTCTTTGATAAACATGGTTTTATAGGAGTCATCACTGTATTTAAATCCTTCTTCTAAAAGTTGTGTCGCCATTTCGCGGTTTTCATGGACGATTTGTTCCAGCTTGCCTGCATCGAGCTGTTGTACACCCTTATGGGCGGTGGCAGTATCACGATTAAGGGAGGCTATGGCTTGTTCCACGTCTTGCCCTGTCAATGCCTTCTGCCCTGCTTCATCAGTAATGACAATGGTGCCATTGCTGATAGCGGATTTGGTATATCCTTCCTCTGAATCTTTAGCTTTTGAATGATCTAAGACATTTTTGGCAATGTTTTTCCCGACACCATATTTGCCCTGATACATCGGACCACCCGCCGAAATGCTTAAACCTTGGCTGCTAGCTTGCGCATGCGCACTGTTGCTGATATCACTGGTGCTAATGCTTCCTGTGGTCAGGCTGTTTTTTTCTGCCGGCGCGGTGCTTTCAATAATACCTCCGGTTAGGGTCGTTTTATCTTTAACGTTGATCTTAAAGCCGCCATCACCCGCTTTGATGCCTGATTGCTCCACAACACTATGATAATCACTAGAGGATTTATCCTTGTTCAAGGAAATATTGGTTGTGGCTGTACCATCCTTTTCTCGGCTATTATAACCAATGGAAACAGAGTTTTGCTTGCTGGAACTTTGTCCCGTATCACTGCGGCTGACAACGGTAAAATCACCCCCTACTTCCATTTCTACACGCTCTCCAGAAGCCACGGCGCCTGCCAATGTGGTGTTTGCCCCACTCGTTGTGTGAACTGTGCCGGTGCCAATAATATGGCTGTTCTTCTGGTGAACCTCCTCACTGGAACCCTTGCCTTTACCAAAAGAAGCATTCCCCATCCACCCTGTACCACCGGTACCATAACTATACCCAACATTCATTGAAGCGCTTTGCGTGTGGTTTTCTGTGCTCTGCGTGTTTTGCGCACTTTCAAAGATGATATCTTTACCTGCTCCCATGGTGATATTCCCGCTCTGTTCATCATTGCTTTGCATCGGGTTTGTACCGGCAATAATATCGGCTCCAACACCATGGATGCTGCCTTTGTGGGCTTGCATATTAACAGCGCGTCCTGCTTCTATTGTACCTGTTACCGCAGTAGAGGTCTGAACAGAGGCTTCTGCCTTCTCTGTCTTAAAGCCCACGGTTACGCTAGCAGAAACATCAGCAATATCACGAATAGACTGTTTGTTTCCACCTTTCATCCCATTATAAAGACCTTTGCCTTTGCTATAGAGATCATAGCCTTTTAGACCAGCAATAAGACCATTGCCGATTTTGTGTTTTGTATCCCCATGACCAAAACGTTTGACTGCATCCCTTACATCTTGTACAGCACCAAGAATGCCCACATTGACAGAGCCTGTCACACCAGCAAAAGACTTTTCATGCTTTTCTTTTGCGTTAGAGGTATCATAGCTTTCTGATAGGGTGATATTAT
>NZ_JBHIPB010000027.1:0-7166 GCF_042195825.1 Bartonella sp. AP40SXNS | reverse complement strand
GCTATTTGTCTTCGCTTCACCTGATCCATGCGTTGCAACAAAGGCTTTAGCCGTTTCACTCCACAACAAGGAATCACTTTTCACATCGGCAATGTCTTTGCCTATTTCATTCTTAATATTCGTGATGGAATTATTCACATTGCTGAAAGAAGTACTTACACCAGCAAAGGCTGTGGTTACATCATGATATTCTTTATCTTCTGTATTGCCATCTTCTTTCACGCTCTTAATCGTGAATGTAGGGGCTGTCCATGTGCCATTTTCATAGCTAGCGCTACCGCCTAAAGACTTCGCAACTTTATCACCTAACGCATGAAGCTGATTACCCGTCACTGCATCCGTCGAGCCAGATTTAATGTCCCCATCTAATAGAGATGTAAGCTTGCTATTTGTCTTCGCTTCACCTGATCCATGCGTTGCAACAAAGGCTTTAGCCGTTTCACTCCACAACAAGGAATCACCTTGAACTGATTGAGTAATATTACTTATTTTTTCATCAAACTTTTTGACCTCATTAGACAGATGCGTATTTACATTCTGGACACTCGTATCAAGACCCGCAAACGCACTTCCAACATCGTTATAAGTATTATCCGTTACCGCACCATCATTAGTAATATTAGAGATTTTATAAGAAGGAGCTGTCCAAGCGCCATTTTCATACTTAGCATTACCACCAAAATATGTTGCTACCTGATCGCCCAATTTATGAAGCTGGTTACCCGTCACTGCATCCGTTGAAATAGCAGAAATATCTCCATTTTGAAGAGATGTAATCTTGCTGTTTTCTTTCTTGTCTCCATGTATCGCTACAAAAGAACCTTTGGACTTATCCCACAACAAAGCGTCATTTTTAGCAGCCGTAATGTCCTTTTCAATCTCTTTGCTAATTTCATCCTTAATATTATTAAATTTATCTTTAACATTCTCGAATGAAACACCAACACCGGCAAAGGCAGATGCAACATCGCCATAAGTCGAGTCAGAAACACTACCATCAGATGCAAATTTTTTAACCGTGAATTTAGGTGCTGTCCACGTGCCATTCTCATACTTAGCATTACCACCTAAAGATTTTGCAACACTGCTTCCTAGGGTATGAAGCTGAGAACCATTTATGGCATCAGTTGAGGTTGCTGTAATGTCTCCATTTTTAAGAGACGTAATCTTGCTACTTGTATTCTCTTCACCATGTGTCGCTACAAAGGCATTCGCCGTTTGGCTCCAGATTAAAGAATCACTTTTTTCACCAGCAATTTCTTTGCTAATCTCATTTTTAATATTCGCGATAGAATCACCAACACCGGCAAAGGCAGATACGACATTGTCATAAGTCGAGTCAGAAACACTGCCATCAGATGCAAATTTTTTAACCGTGAATTTAGGTGCTGTCCATGCGCCATTTTCATACTCAGCATTACCGCCCAAAGATTTTGCAACACTGCTCCCTAGGATATAAAGCTGGGAACCATTTACAGCATCGGTTGAGACTTCTGAGACCCTACCAGGAGAAACATCCAAAAGAAGCCGTGTTTTACCTTCACTATTCTTAATAGTTAACCTCGTTAATGGTGAGCTAGCAGCAACAGTTACCGCCTTGCCTTCATCCGCTCGACTTAGTGACGGGAGTGAACTTCTCATAAAAGGAAGGTTGCCTCTGTCTATATTCTCGTGCTGATCATACCCTTGAGATAGATTATTTTGTTTCTTCTCAATGACAGGAGACTCTTTTATTTTAATAATCTGATGATTCAAACTTGTGAAATCATTCTTAGCGCCAGAAAATGCCTCCACTACATTCTCATAACCTTCACTGCCCACAAATGCAGTATCAAAAGCATTTTTAGTTTGAAAGTTAATATTATATTTTAAGTTTTTGAAGTTTTCTTCATCCCCCATACCTGCAGAGCCACTCTCTTTGTATAATTTACTGCCAACGATATAAGCTGGCGGAATACCTTTAAGCACATTTGTAGCACCACTAAAATCGTTTGATACGTCATTTACAATATGAGCAGTAGCAGAAACAGGAAAAAGGGTTGATAAAAAAACAATCACTGAAGCCACTGAAAGTGCTTTAATAAAAGGTAATTGATAAAACAAGCAAGAATTTTTAAAACCATTCACCACTGGCGCCTTTGATGTGGTACATAATTTTTTCATAATAAATTCTCCAAGTAAGAAAAACATATCAAGAACATTAAAAAGACACATTTCAGCACTAAAGGTGATTTGAGGATTTGTTTTTCGTCTGTTCTTTATAAAGCTTAGGTTTTTCGCAAAGATTGAAAGGAGCAGATTAGAACTCCGATGAGATTGCGATTAACGTTGATTAATAGTTTGGTTAGTGAGGTTTTGGTTTATTCTGCCTTTAAGCAAGTTGTTTGTTTGTAGTAATTTCTGAATTTGTGGGTAAGAATAGAGAATGAAAGGGACATATTTGTGCGCTACTGTTAGATGTGTGTTATAGTTATTTGAAATAAAAGAGTTCGTTTTGTATGCTTAACGGACAGTGAATGTTTATGAGGGAAAGATTTAGGTTATTTAGACCCCGTGATAAGTTCAGGTAAAACTTTTATAGGATTATTGCGGTTTTATCACAAGAACAAGCGATTTGTTTCTTGATTTCTCGAGTCATTTTTCTTGAAGGGTTTTAAAGCAAAATGACGATAATTATGTGATTCTTTCATAACTTTCCGCACCTCCCTTTGCGAGAATTTTTCTTGTTCTGTTTATTCCAGAATGAGTCTTATAGACTTTCGAACAAAATAGCAAGAAGAAAATGAATTTAATTATTTTTACAGAATGAGTCTTTCTGATTTATGTAATCGTAAAATTCTCTATAATAAAAATTCATAACTTTTACGCGTTATAGACTTATGTAGAGGTTCTGTTTTACAGTTCAGTTTGAGGTATCTCCGTTTTGTCCAAAATGAGTCTTAGTTTCATTGCCTTCATTGCCACTGCTGCCTACAGAGAAAATAATTAAAATAGTAAAAAGTGAGATTTTTTTGTTTCTTTAAGCATATCCCCCCAATGGATATTTTCTATTAATGAAATTACAAAACGTACAGTTTTAAAATACTGTGCAATTATGCACTCTATCAATTTATATGATAATATTACTCTGCATTTGTAAAATTTTTGTTAAAGCGCTTCATTTTTTACTCAATTCAATCTCACTAAAATTATTCCTATAGAATATATTGTGATGAGACTTTATAAGTATATTACTCTGATAATATAAATTCGCCCTTGCCTTATTAAGACAAGGGCGAAAATTCAGCTAAATTGTAGTTTTTCATATTCTCTGGTGTTATTTTAATTTTAGAGTTATTCCACCACCTACACCCCACTTACCGCCAGCACTGGTAGCTGATAGATTAGAACGAATCTTGCCATCTTCAGATGTATAACCTGCACCAATCGCAAAGGCAGATTGTCCACGCCAAAAACCGCCACCAAATGAAACACTCACAGATCCTGGATCATCGAAGTAACGTAAGTTAGACACCGCCAAACCAATCGCTGCTGCTTGCCTAGCCTCTTTGCGCACATTCGTAATATCATAACTTAGTGCGTCAAACTTCATATCGGTATAGGATTTCGCCGCATTAACACCTTCATAGACTTGATCATTCGTATACTTGTTCGCACTTTCAAGAGTAATCCTCATCTGCTCCTCGGTATGCTTGTATAACTGACCACCATTCACTGCGTCCTTAGAGTCTTCTTTAATTTCTCCATCTTTAACATTAGTAATCAAAACAGGCTCACTGTCATCGACACCTTTTAGAGTGATGCTATTGGTTTTCTTTCCGCTATCATCGGTATCATAGCTAACCGCAACATTCACCTTGTTTTCAACTTCTGTTACCCTGTTTGTAACGCTGTTTACCTTGCTTTCAACTTCTGTTACCCTGTTTGTAACGCTGTTTACCTTACTTTCAACTTCTGTTACCCTGTTACTCATCTGTGAAAACTGATTGTCAGTCACCTCATAAGTTGACTTTTCTAACATTTCCCTAGGAGCAACAGTTACCGTGGTTGAATTATCTTCCTCATCCATAGCATTTTCCGCCTCATCTATGACAAAAGGTAAGCTTCTTATAAGACGTGAGCTTTTCGTAAAAGGAAAGCCAGCTGTAATATTCTTCCTATCATCATTCTTCGGTGGATAATACACTTCAACAATGCCAGGGCGACTATTTATATCAATAATACCGAGATTCAAAGTTGTTAAAGCACTATTTACACCAGCTAATGCATCTGCAACATTCGTATAAATATTCTCAGTCTCATTACCATCCATATCAAAGGCTTTAACTGTAAAATTAGGAGCACTCCAGTTTCCATCTTTATACTCAGCACCACCACCAAAATAACGAGCAACGACATTGCTCATAGCATAAAGTTGTGAACCATTTATCGCATCAGTTGATTGTTCTGAGATATCACCAGCAGAAATATTAAAAAGACGCCGAGTTTTACCTTTACTACTCAAAAAACTTACTTGAGTTAATGGTGAGTAAGAAGCAATAGTTATCGGGGTTGAATCTTCCTCCCCATTCATGGCAACAGGTGAGCTTCTCATAAAAGGAAAGCCGGCTGTAATATTCTTCCTATAATCATCCCCCGGTGGAACATCTGTTTCACCAATACCAAGGCCATTATTTATCTCAACAATACCAAGATTCAAAGTTGTTAAAGCTCTATTTACACCAGCAAATGCATCTGCAACGTTCTTATAGCTTTTCTCAGCCTCATTACCAGCCTTATCAAAGGTTTTAACTATAAAAGTAGGATCATTCCACGTTCCAGCGTCATCATATCCAGCACCACCGCCGAAATAACTCGCAAATGCCTGAGCCATAAAATAAAGCTGGCCACCATTTACTGCTTCGGTCGATGTTGCTGTAAATGCACCACCCCTAACCCCAGAGAGAATTCGTGGAGCATTTACACTGTTTGCAATATCTATTCTATTACCAGCTTCATTTCCACCAATCGTAATAAGTCCAGCGCTATTTTGCTTAACAAGGTTATTCCCTGCCGAATTAATGACTATATTTTCAATCTTTTTATCAAGATTCGTGAAAGAACTATTTACGCCTGTAAAGGCATCTGCAACATTATGATAGCTCTTTTCAGCTCCATTACCATCCTTATCAAAAACCTTAACTTTAAAAGTAGGAGGCGTCCATTTTACTCTATCAAATCCAGCACCACCACCAAAATAGCTAGAAATAGCAAGACCTAGAGAAAAAATTTGGGAGCCATTAACTGCATCAGACGAGAATGGCGAAATCACACCATTATTAACACCAGTAAGAGTTCTCAATTCATGAGAGCTATTTTCAATGCTTATTCTATTGCCACGTGCATTCGCACCAATTGTAATAAACCCTGAGCTATCTTGCTTAACAAGATTATTGCCCGCAACTTCACGTTCCAAACCATATAATGCAGAGCCAACATCTCTGTACACTTTACCGTTAATTATATAAGTTGGTGCAATATCTTTAAGTACATTTGTACCTGCTCCAAAATACTGCGATATATTGCCCCACGCATCACAAGCAGAAACAGGAGAAGCACCGGATAAAAAGACAGCTACCGAAACCAATGAAAGCGTTTTAATAAAAGGTAATCGATAAGGTGAGCAAGATTTTTTTAAATTACTCACTGCTAGTGTGCGTGGTGTGGTATATATTTTTTTCATAATAAATCCTCTAAGTAAGAAAAAGATATTAAAAACATTAAAAAGACACATTCCGGTGCTACTAAGCTCCAGAGATTATTTTTTTGTTTTATAAAAGATTGGGGTTGTCATAATGCGGAAGAGGACTATCTAAGATATCAATGATATAGTAGTCGACGGGATCGATAGTCCAATTAATAAGGTTTTTATTTATCCTCCTTTAAGGAGGTGGGGTTTTCTTTAGCAGATCCTTTAAATTTAAAGGTGAAGAAAGGTGAACGAAGTGTAGAAAAAACATGTTTGTGTACTATTATTAGGTGTTGTGTGTTTAATAGGCAATAAAAGATGTTTATTGCGGAAGTTAGTTAAGTTGTTTGCTGAGTAATTTAGAGCATTTTTTGTAGGGTTATTACGCTTCTGCCGTAAAAATAAGCGAGATACCCCTGAGTTTTATATTTATATCTCTTAAAGCTTTTTGAGATCAGATAATTGTGATTTTGTAATTTTGCCATAACTTACCGCACCCCGCTTTGCGAGAAGATTTCTAGTTTCCTTTAATTAATTTTTCGCACTTTATACAGATTATTAAAAAATAGCAAGGAAAAAATGAGATTTTTTATTTCTTTAAGGATACCCCCAGTGGATATTCTATTGTAAACTATAAACTGTATAGTTTTCAAATATTGTGCGGTTACACGTATGCTGTTAATTTATATGAAAACATCACTCTGCATTTGTGATTTTTTTGTTAATTAGTCCCATTAAAATTATTATTACAGAATATATTATTATAAAACTTTACAAGTATACTACTCTATGAATTTCTGTGTAAAATATCACTTCTTATAAAAATTTTCCCCTTGTCTGATGAGACAAGAAGGAAAAACTCTCTTAAAAATAAATATCGATTATTCAAATAATTCCTTTTGGAGATGATAAATGATTTTTTCATATAAAATTTCACAATAAAAAATATATTTTTACTCGAAATACGCCCTTATCTTTTATTGCTATTCATTTATGATAAAAATAACTTTCCTTCTCTTTAAATGGCACATGTAACGCATTTGATAAGAGAAGGAAAGTTTATTTCGAATTTTCTATTGTTAATTCAGTGTTACCCTAAATCCAGCACCTACACCCCAATGTCCCCCAGCACTTGTTGCAGATACGTTAGAGCGAAATCTTCCATTTTCAGACATATAACCAGCTCCAATAGCAAGTGCAGATTGACTGCGCCATACACCCGTACCAAGTGAAAAACTTAATTTTCCCGGTGTATCGTCATAGCTTAAATTAGATACTGCTAGACCAATAGCAGCAGCTTGTCTTGCTTCTTTCCGAACATCCTGAATAGCATAATTCAATGTCTCAAACTTCATATCCGCATAGGATTTCGACTCGTTAACACCATCATTGACAAGACCACTAATTTTCTCATCCGTATACTTATTGGCATCTTCAA
>NZ_JBHIPB010000026.1:0-7438 GCF_042195825.1 Bartonella sp. AP40SXNS | reverse complement strand
ATTATCTGTTGGGGAATGAAAAATAGCTGAGGAGCGCGCATAAACATTTACACCTGTAAACAAGCCAAAGAAAACAAAAATGGCACGAAAAATTCTCAAAAGAGAACTTTGGCGTAAAAATATCAATAACAATACAGATTGCCCCCGCTTTGCACTATTCATGAAGCATGATTTAAAAGAACTTCATGGAACCGCTAATAAACCCACTCAAAACAGCCACTGCCCTATAACACTTTTAACAAAAGCACATGCCTCTGTTACCAAAGAAAAGTGACACTAAAAAAACCACTTTATTTTAACTGCTGAAGATCTCTCCCCCACATTTATATAAAGAAACCTCTAAACAAAACTGTTTAGCCCGTCAATGGTTAATACATCAATATCCCCATAAATATAAAGGATAAATTTGCTTAACCATATCCCCTTGCATTCATAGAGTGAACCTTCAAAGGACGCCTAATCTCTGAGTTTCGAATGGTTTTGAAGGTTTGAGAAACCTTCAAAACCTATCTATAAAACCTATCAAAGCATATAGTTCATTTGTCTTGATTAACACGTGAAACGAACAGCAAAATTCACTATTTTGCTGATTTTACCTCATGTCATAGGCTGTGGATAAGTAGCCTTTAATAAAATTTCTTTTTAAGCAGGTTATGGGTCTTTAGCACCCTTTTTTTATTTTATTATTGCTATTTGTTTTAAATAGATCTAGCAGATTCTATTTAAAGTTTTTTAACACCGATAGATCAACGCTTATAAAGCGGTGGGGTTTTATTATAAATGCTTCAATCTCATAACAAACCACTGACATTACGCTCTCTGTTACAATCCTACCGTGATCATACAGAAAATGCGCGCGATAGAGGAACTTCTTTTGAAAAGTTTGTAATTGCTTATTTGACGCAAGACCCTCTACAATGCCAAGAATATGAAAAGGTTCAAACCTATTGTGAATGGGCAAAAGAGCATGGGGAAGATGGGCGTGATATTGGCATTGATCTGGTTGCTAAAATTCGTGATGAAGAAGGATATGCCGCTATTCAATGTAAGTTTTATAGTGCAAATCATCAGATCAAGAAAGAAGATATTGATAGCTTTATTGCTGCCTCGGGAAAAAAGATCTTCACACGCCGTATTCTGGTTGATAGCACCGAAGGTAATTGGAGTAACAATGCCGATCTCACCTGTGAAGGACAAGGAGTCCGCATTCAACGGATTAATCTTTTTGATTTGGAAAACAGTCAAATAGATTGGTCAACCTTTGAAAGCAAAGGAGAAGCTACTCTTAAGAAAAAAGAACCGAAAAAGCTTTTAGATCATCAACAAGAAGCGCTTAAAGCTGTTTGTGACGGTTTACAAGAAGCAGACCGCGGCAAGCTGATTATGGCGTGTGGAACGGGAAAGACCTTTACCAGTCTGAAGATAGCAGAAACTCTTGCTGGTCAAGGTAAACGTGTTTTATTTCTTGTCCCCTCTCTTTCTTTAATGTCACAAACAATAAGAGAATGGACAGCAGATACAGCAATCCCCTTGCGTTCCTTTGCGGTGTGTTCTGATACACAAGTTGGCAAGCGTCGTAAAGCCCAAGATGATGCTGCCGAACTCGATGTCTCGGATCTCGCTCTACCAGCAACAACAGATTCTCAAAAGCTTGGAGAAAAAGCCAATAAGACTTCTTCTGATGCCATGACAGTGGTCTTTGCTACCTACCATTCGATCCAAGTGATTTCAGATGCGCAAAAGAAATATGATTTGCCGGAATTTGATCTGATCATTTGTGATGAAGCACACCGTACCACTGGAGCTGTGTTAGGAACAGACAAGAGTGAATCTGAGTTTATCAAGGTTCATAATAATAGCCTTATTCGGGGCAAGAAACGTCTGTATATGACAGCAACACCTCGTATCTTTAGTGATAATGCCAAAAAACAAGCTAATGAGATTGATGCCGTTCTGGCTTCTATGGATGATGAAGAGCTTTATGGCAAAATCCTTTATTCTTATAGTTTCTCCCATGCTGTAAAAAATGGACTTTTAACGCCTTACAAGATTATCGTTTTAGGTGTTGATGAAGGAGAAGTGAGTAAATCTATCCAGCATCTGATGACAGATGAGAATTATGAACTTATTCTTGATGATAGAACAAAGATCATGGGTTGTTATCAAGCTCTTACCAAAATGGATCTGAAAATTGATCTTGGAGATGATACAAGACCCATGCATCGGGCTTTGGCTTTTTGTAGAGATATTAAAACTTCTGAACGCATTCGTGACACATTCAATGATGAAGAAGTTAAGAAAGATTTACGTGATCTTCATGAAAACCATAAAAATATTCCTCCTCTTAACTGTCAAGTAGATCATATTAATGGAAAATCTGGTGCCAAAAACCGTACGATAAAACTTGATTGGTTGAAAGAAGATGCGGGTGAGAATGTCTGCCGTATATTAACCAATGTACGCTGCCTTTCAGAAGGTGTTGATGTTCCTTCCCTTGATGCGGTTATGTTTTTACACCCGCGTAAAAGCCAAGTGGATGTGATACAAGCAGTGGGACGTGTGATGCGTCGTGCAAAAGGCAAAAAGATGGGCTATATCATTTTGCCGGTTGGTGTTCCTGCTGGTGTTTCACCAGAAGAGGCATTAAAAAACAATAAGAGATACAGTGTTGTCTGGCAAGTTCTCAATGCTTTGCTTGCCCATGATGAGAATTTTAGTAAAACCCTTAACCAGATGGTCTTAGGGCAAGACGTAAGCTCTATCATCGACATTGTTACAGTTTCTAAAAAGACCGAATTAGAGAATGTCACCACGGTTATTGACGAAATCCCGCTCCACGAAAAATCAGAAAAATCCGGACTTTGTATTGGGACACAAGCTCATGAACCGCACCAAACATATGAAGGACAAGGAAGATTGCCCTTTTTTGTTGAGTTTCCCAATGCTCTCAAAACACTGATTGTTAAAAAATCTACTATGAGTGATTATTGGGGCATTTGGGCTGGCAATGTTGCTGAGATTGCACAAAACCATATCACACGCCTTCAAACTATGCTTTCTGATCAAACAAGCGAAGCTTATCATGCCTTTGATGCGTTTTATAAAGAATTAAAAAACAACTTAAACAGTGAGATAAAGCAAGAAGAAGCGATTGAGATGTTAGCGCAACATCTTGTAACGCGTCCCGTGTTTGAAGCCTTGTTTGAAGGCAATGAATTTGTACAAAATAATGCCATTTCGCAAGCAATGGAAAAAATCTTAACAGAACTCGATAAAACCAATATTGAGGAAGAATCCAAAGAATTACAAGAGTTTTATGACAGCGTAAAGTTCCGTGCCTCTGGCATTACCGAACCACAGGCAAGACAAAATCTTATTATCAAACTTTACGAAGATTTTTTTACCAAAGCTTTTAAGAAGACAACGGATAGGCTTGGCATTGTTTATACCCCCGTTGAGGTTGTCGATTTTATCATTCATTCTGTTGATGATGTGTTGCGTAATGAGTTTGGAAAAAGCTTGGGGTCACGTGGAGTCTCTATTCTTGACCCTTTCACTGGAACGGGGACCTTTATCACAAGGCTTTTACAATCAAAGCTCATAAAACCAGAGGATATGGAATATAAGTTCCGTCATGATATCCATGCCAACGAGATTGTCTTACTAGCCTATTACATAGCAGCGATTAATATTGAATCGACTTATCATAGTTTGATGAAAGGTGAATATATCCCTTTCAAGCATATTGGTTTGGCTGATACGTTTCGGATGCTTGAAGAGAAGAACTTGCTACAGGAATTATTTAAAGAAAATAGTGAATATTTGGAACATCAAAAGAAACTAGATATCGAAGTTATCTTTGGTAACCCCCCTTATTCTATAGGACAAAAAAGTGCTAATGATAATGCAAAAAATACTCCTTATCCGATATTAGATAAACGTATTGGTGAAACTTATGCTGCTCAATCTGAATCAATCAATATGCAAGCACTTTATGACAGTTATATTCGTGCTATTCGCTGGGCTAGTGACCGTATAAAAGACTGTGGTGTTATTGGTTTTGTTACAAATGCGGGCTTTATCACTGGACATTCTCTGAACGGTTTACGAAAATGCCTTGTTAAGGAATTTAGCAGCCTTTACATTTTCCATTTACGGGGGAATGCACGAACCTCTGGAGAACAACGTAAAAAAGAAGGTGGTGGGATTTTTGGTGAAGGTTCTCGTGCTCCGATTGCTATATCTATTCTCGTAAAAAATCCGGAATCCAAACAACAGGGGAAAATATATTTCCATGATATTGGAGATTATCTCAAGATAAAAGAAAAGCTTACGATCATTAAGTCCCTTGAGAGCATTGATGATATTACGGATAAATTAGGTTGGCAAACGATTACACCAGATAAACATGGTGATTGGCTTGGTCAACGCGATGACAGTTTCAAGACATTCCTAGCTCTAGGTATTAAAAAAGGGCATGATAAAAAGCTCTTTGAGACTTTTTCGTGTGGTATACAGACTAATCGTGATGCTTGGGCATACAATTCAAGTCGTGAAACTCTCGCGAAGAATATGAGTAATATGATTACTTTTTACAATAGTGAAGTGGAGCATTTTAATGGTGCTTATACACATAATGACGGTAAAACACGTACTAAAACTGTAGACAATTTTGTTAATGCTGATGAAAGAAAAATAAGTTGGAGTCGCGCTCTTAAACAAGAATTAATAAGAGGAAAAATCTTTGAACTTGAAGATAGATGCCTTATTCAAAGCCTTTATCGTCCTTTTACGAAACAATGGCTCTATTATAATCGCGCCTTTAATGAAATGGTTTATAAAATGCCGCATATATTTCCGATAGGACGAGCGATTGAAAATAGAATAATACAAGTTACTGGTACAGGTTCACGAAGTGATTTTTCTGTACTTATGACTAATAATATACCTGATCTTAATATGATAGATGGTGGTAGCCAATGCTTTCCAAGGTATCTTTATGAGGATATTGAATCTTTAGAGGATAAAGATAATAACCAATCCCATTTATTTACAAACTCTACAGAAGCAAACGCAACAGCTAATTTACAGAGGCGTGATGCCATTACTGATGAAGGTCTAGCACATTTTAAAGCAGCTTATCCTAATGAAACCATAACAAAAGATGATCTATTCTATTACGTTTACGGTTTGCTTCATTCGGAAGATTATCGTGCTCGTTATGCTGATAACCTCTCTAAAGAACTGCCTCGTATCCCTTGTGTAAAGAGTGCTGGTGATTTTTGGAAGTTTGTAACAGCAGGACGTGAATTGGGTCATTTGCATGTGAATTATGAAACTGTAGAACCTTATCCTGTGACCTTTAAAAAGGGTAATCCAAAACAGACAGAGATCTCTAATCCCGAAAAGTTTTATTATGTAACTGAAATGAAATTCGCAAAAATTAAGGATAGTAAAGAAAAGGATAGAACCACTGTTATTTATAATAGCAATATCATCATGACAGATATCCCTCTTGAAGCTTATGCGTATATCGTTAATGGCAAGCCTGCTCTTGAATGGGTTATGGGGCGTCAATGTGTAAAGATTGATAAAAAGAGTGGCATTGTTAATGATGCTAATCGCTATGCTGTTGAAACCGTTGGCAACCCTGCCTACCCTCTAGAGTTATTTCAAAAGGTTATTACCGTAAGTTTAGAAACAATGAAAATCGTAAAAAAACTACCAAAATTGGAAATAAGAGAAACTGAATAACTTATAAAGCATGCTCACATAATGGGTATGATAAACTCATAAGGGGTATAAGGTTTTATACCTATAGGTTCTTATATCCCTTTTATAAATTGCTGACATACAATCTTTAAAAGGATAATTTATCATGCGTTATTTAAAAAGAAGAAACTTGCACTTTTAGATACTCTTATTTACATTGCCTTTAAAAGATTAAACCGTAATCTAAAATGATAGCTTTATTGTTATCAGAAGCTTTATTTAAAGAGGGTTATGTATATTCATTTTCTTATATTACTTATAGGTTTTGAATGTTTCTACCCCCCCAAAACCCTTACAAAACATAGAGCATTAGTTGAATTTATAGGTTGTACTATTGATATAGGTTGTTTTTTGAAAAATTGATAAAAAATAACATATTGAAATATAATGATTTTTATTTTTTATTGAAAAATATGTAAAGGGGGGCGTAAAAAGCACCTCCAAAACTCATAACCATAATGGTCTTGATAGCATTTATTATGATTATAATCCCTTTCTTTTGAAAGGCTTTAAAAGATCACATACTCTCATAAGACATGTTTTAATCATTCACTAAATGATCACTTTTGTCGATTCAATGTACTGACATAAACTGACAAATATATATTTACAGTTGTATTTATTTGTTATGGCTGTTTTAATAAGTTGTATTTTGAAAAATTCATAAAACTTAACTTATTGAAATATAATGATTTTAATTTTTTATCATTTAAAAAAAATGATATAGGTTCTAAAAAGAACTGACAAAAATGACAAAAGTTTATTAAAAGGGATTTTGCTCATCTCTATAATGATCAGTTTCTATTGAGATGTTTTCATAACAGGCAATAAATCACAATTATCATATATCCTATTTATCATTTCTCTTATGAACATGAAAAATGATGCCATGGCTATAAAGAACATAACAGCTATAGAGAAAGCAAAAATGCAAATGAAAGCATTTGTTATAAGAGCGCGGTGCTATTAAGGTCGTTTAAATTAAAGCCCCTTATAAACAAAATTCACAAAAAAATTAAAATTCATTTAGTAACAAAATTGATAGGTTATAAAGTTTAAAATACGCATTATGAGAGCGTTTCTAAAATATTATAAATGTATAGATTCAGAAAATACGCAATCGTTTCACAAAGCCCGTAATATAGTTTTAAAAGCACATAAATATAAAATAAGCAATTAATAAGCATAAGATATTATCAATACACAACGTATTTAAAAAATACAAAAAAATATCAAAAAAGATAAAATATTATTTGACAATAAATACGTATTTTGTTATATAAATAACCAAGTGATGAAAACACTAAACATGTAGCGAAAAGGTTGCGATAAACCTAATCCTATTATAAAACTGGCTATCTTTTATGCTCTAATTAGCATATATGATGATTTTGTCGGGTGTGGTTATGCTATACAATACTCTTATGAGGAAGGCATAACAACGGACTACATGCCGTGTTTTCAACACCCGGCGCCTTTATAGGCTGTCAATTGAAAACACTAAATCATGTAGGATTTAATTATGACAAATATCTCAAAAAACACCCCCGTTATCTCTTCCATTTCAAATGAAACTGCGTCTGTTAATAAACAAGAGCCTGCAAAAAAATACGAATTTATTGATGATTGTGAATATATCGATGGTCATTTCTTAACTCGAATTAGA
>NZ_JBHIPB010000025.1:0-5000 GCF_042195825.1 Bartonella sp. AP40SXNS | reverse complement strand
AAGAACACGGTTTAGTAAAAGGTCCAGTGATCTTTTGCTTGTTCTATTGAAATTGTGAAGAGAAGATATATTCAGACATGTTCCTTTTTAAGGTTCCTTCTGAGGTGCAAGTTTTTTGTTAAGAAAAATACTTTCTTGGGAAAATGCTTGTTGTCAAAAAAAGGTTTTGGAAAACAGATTTTAAAAAAGATCTTGAAAGAAAAACCTTTCTTCCGAAGAGGAAATCTTAATTTAGAAGGAAATCTTAATTTAGAAAAAGAGACATGTGTCGCAAGGGAATGCTCAAAGCCCTTGCTTATGATTGGAAGCTTAACCGCGCCATTGAATATATCTCGAGAAGCTGGTCTTTTCTGCTGATATTTGGTTTGTTTTGCGCTTTATTTTGCACAAGATAAAGAGAAGCAGACAAACCGTGAATGAATATTGGCAATGAGAACGATCAAGTGTCTTAAGGGCATTTGGTGGATGCCTTGGCATGCACAGGCGATGAAGGACGTGATACGCTGCGATAAGCTACGGGGAGGTGCGAATACCCTTTGATCCGTAGATTTCCGAATGGGGCAACCCACCTTTGATGGCTAG
Organism: Bartonella sp. AP40SXNS; assembly: GCF_042195825.1. Lineage (NCBI taxonomy): Bacteria > Pseudomonadati > Pseudomonadota > Alphaproteobacteria > Hyphomicrobiales > Bartonellaceae > Bartonella > Bartonella sp. AP40SXNS. The sequence continues at coordinate 4,418 of NZ_JBHIPB010000025.1, read as the reverse complement.
AAAAATTAAGCTGTTTTTTAAAACAGTTTAGTTTTCTAGTCGTCAGATAAAGGTATCTACACCTGAATAAAATAGGGTGTAAGAAGCAAACGCAGGGAACTGAAACATCTAAGTACCTGTAGGAAAGGACATCAAACGAGACTCCGTTAGTAGTGGCGAGCGAACGCGGACCAGGCCAGTGGCTTGAATTAAGAAAAGTAGAAACGACTGGAAAGTCGTACCAAAGAGGGTGATAGTCCCGTATACGTAAATCTGATTTAAGTCCTAGAGTAGGGCGGGACACGTGAAATCCTGTCTGAACATGGGTCGACCACGATCCAAGCCTAAGTACTCGTGCATGACCGATAGCGCACCAGTACCGTGAGGGAAAGGTGAAAAGTACCCCGACAAGGGGAGTGAAATAGTACCTGAAACCGAATGCCTACAAACAGTCGGAGCCCAAGATTCGTTCTGGGTGACGGCGTACCTTTTGTATAATGGGTCAGCGACTTAGTCTAACGAGCAAGCTTAAGCCGGTAGGTGTAGGCGTAGCGAAAGCGAGTCTGAATAGGGCGTTCAGTTCGTTGGATTAGACCCGAAACCGAGTGATCTAGCCATGAGCAGGCTGAAGGTAAGGTAACACTTACTGAAGGGCCGAACCCGTATCTGTTGCAATAGATTGGGATGACTTGTGGCTAGGGGTGAAAGGCCAATCAAACTCGGAAATAGCTGGTTCTCCGCGAAATCTATTTAGGTAGAGCGTTAGTCGAATTCTCCAGGGGGTAGAGCACTGGATGGGCTAGGGGTCCTCACCGGATTACCAAACCTAACCAAACTCCGAATACCTGGAAGAACTAACTAGCAGACACACGGCGGGTGCTAACGTCCGTCGTGGAGAGGGAAACAACCCTGACCACCATCTAAGGTCCCCAAGTTATGGCTAAGTGGGAAAGGATGTGAGGATCCCAAAACAACCAGGATGTTGGCTTAGAAGCAGCCACCATTTAAAGAAAGCGTAACAGCTCACTGGTCTAAATAAGGGTCCCTGCGCCGAAAATGTAACGGGGCTAAAGCCATACACCGAAGCTGTGGATTTACTCCTTTTGGAGTAAGTGGTAGCGGAGCGTTCCGTAAGCCTGTGAAGGGAGACTCGTGAGAGCTCCTGGAGGTATCGGAAGTGAGAATGCTGACATGAGTAACGATAAAGGGAGTGAGAGACTCCCTCGCCGAAAGTCCAAGGGTTCCTGCTTAAAGTTAATCTGAGCAGGGTGAGTCGGCCCCTAAGGCGAGGCCGAAAGGCGTAGTCGATGGGAACCACGTTAATATTCGTGGACCTGTGGGTAGTGACGGATTGCGTATATTGTAAGATCTTATTGGATTGATCTTGCAGTGAAGCAGTTCCAGGAAATAGCTCCCACATATAGACCGTACCCCAAACCGACACAGGTGGACTGGTAGAGAATACTAAGGCGCTTGAGAGAACTACGTTGAAGGAACTCGGCAAATTGCACGCGTAACTTCGGAAGAAGCGTGACCCTTTAGCGGGCAACCGTTAGAGGGTGGCACAAACCAGGGGGTAGCGACTGTTTACCAAAAACACAGGGCTCTGCGAAGTCGCAAGACGACGTATAGGGTCTGACGCCTGCCCGGTGCTGGAAGGTTAAGAGGAGATGTGCAAGCATTGAATTGAAGCCCCAGTAAACGGCGGCCGTAACTATAACGGTCCTAAGGTAGCGAAATTCCTTGTCGGGTAAGTTCCGACCTGCACGAATGGCGTAACGACTTCCCCGCTGTCTCCAACGTAGACTCAGTGAAATTGAATTCCCCGTGAAGATGCGGGGTTCCTGCGGTTAGACGGAAAGACCCCGTGCACCTTTACTATAGCTTTACACTGGCATTTGTGTCTGTATGTGTAGGATAGGTGGTAGACTTTGAAGCAGGGGCGCTAGCCTTTGTGGAGTCATCCTTGAAATACCACCCTTACCGATATGGATGTCTAACCGCAGTCCGTTATCCGGATTCGGGACCGTGTATGGTGGGTAGTTTGACTGGGGCGGTCGCCTCCTAAAGAGTAACGGAGGCGCGCGATGGTAGGCTCAAAACGGTCGGAAATCGTTTGTTGAGTGCAATGGCATAAGCCTGCCTGACTGTGAGACTGACAAGTCGAGCAGAGTCGAAAGACGGTCATAGTGATCCGGTGGTCCCGTGTGGAAGGGCCATCGCTCAACGGATAAAAGGTACGCCGGGGATAACAGGCTGATGACCCCCAAGAGTCCATATCGACGGGGTTGTTTGGCACCTCGATGTCGACTCATCGCATCCTGGGGCTGGAGCAGGTCCCAAGGGTATGGCTGTTCGCCATTTAAAGCGGTACGTGAGTTGGGTTCAGAACGTCGTGAGACAGTTCGGTCCCTATCTGCCGTGGGTGTTGGAATATTGACAGGACCTGTCCCTAGTACGAGAGGACCGGGATGGACGTATCTCTGGTGGACCTGTTGTGGCGCCAGCCGCATAGCAGGGTAGCTATATACGGACGAGATAACCGCTGAAGGCATCTAAGCGGGAAACTCACCTGAAAACAAGTATTCCCTGAGAACCGTGGTAGACCACCACGTTGATAGGTCAGGTGTGGAAGTGTGGTAACACATGAAGCTTACTGATACTAATCGTTCGATCGACTTGATCGTTCTCATTTCCCATATTCTTTCTTAAAATATAAAAATTCCAGCTTCTCATCATTCATGCTTTTTGCTGACTTGGTGGTTATGGCGGAGTGAACGCACCCGATCCCATCCCGAACTCGGCCGTGAAACGCTCCAGCGCTGATGGTACTTTGCCTTAAGGCACGGGAGAGTAAGTCGCCGCCAGGTCTGCTAAAGGCATGATAGATAACAATTCAAAATAAAAATATAACGATAAATATCAAGGCTCAATACTGAGAGTAGACAATAAAAAAATCTTGTCTTAAAATATATAGCGCGGGGTGGAGCAGCCCGGTAGCTCGTCAGGCTCATAACCTGAAGGCCGCAGGTTCAAATCCTGCCCCCGCAACCACTTCTTAATAGTTAACCATATAATATTCCCTAGCATTCCCGTAATAGTAACTTGACTCTTCTCAATCTAAACAGAAATATGCCAAACGCAGAGAATAATCTGCTCAATAAGCCTCATTAAAAAAGCTTATAAAATTAAAAAAAATCCATACTATTGTCTCTTTACATTGCAAACCTTCTAAAGGCATCAATGAAATATCATAGATAAACGAGACCTTGTATCAAAAAAACATCTCATTTTACTCTTCTAAAGTTCAAAAAAATAACAAAATCTCTCTCTCAACATACCGTGAAAACAAATCATGCCAAAAAAAGACCTATGAGCGGCTTTGGGGCTGGATCGGATTCTTCTCATCCCTAAAAGAACGCAATAGGACTCATAAGGGGTATGCTACTAATGAAGCAGAGATAGGCAGAGAATGCTTTCTTCTCTCTAAAACGATAAATCTAAAAGCTCTTCTTAATACTGGAAAACAAAAATAGCATCAAGCTCTGAAAATAAAAGCAGGAGGAAACGTGTCGTAGCGTCTAAACGCATGGAGTGAAATGCTAATCACTCGAAACTCTTCTCACGTAACAGAGACATAATCTAAAACGCTATGGAAAAAGGAGAAAACGTACGAGCGCGTAAATACCCGTAGAGTTATGCTGAGGAGATATAGGAGCACTCGCAACTCTGCTCTACGTAAAAAACGCAATGCAGAAATAGGGGATACTCCGCTAAACATTATGCCCTCTGAAACAACTAGAAAAAAGAGCGTAGAGGTGTATGTAATTCACACACAGAAACACTCCTCAAAAACTAAATCTAAGCTCAGCTTCTCTCTCTTTTACGATATCCCTCCCTTTGTCCTATGTGTGCCTGTATATCTTCATCCTTAAAACAATCTGCTAACTTTTTGTAACAAAAAATTGCACATAATTCCTTGACCACCTAAACTATCTATATCCCTAAATACTAAGGCGGATTTTTACTTAGAAAGCTTTTGGGGAAAGCTTTTGGGGTACTGAGCCTATGCCTATGATCTGTAGGGGCAGTGCTTTACGGCTCAGATAGAGAAATAACAGCTTTTTACACTATCCTAACATACATAAAGCAACCTTAAGAGAAAAAACTCTAAAAGTTACATATCCCTATCCTTGGCGCAATGGACTATCTGTTTTGAAAGAGACATCTCACATTATCTCTTGGACATCTGCTCTAGCCCCATTTACCGTTTCTAGGGTGACATGTTCTTTAAAGAATTAATGATTTTTGCGATCTTTTTTAGAAACCAGCGTAATGAGGGAGAAAGTATGCCGTGAGAAAAAGAAGGGGAAGCTTTTTGCTTTTGCAGCCATTGGTCTTGATGTTTGAACCGAAACTGGCAGTGGTAAGGGGAAGGC
>NZ_JBHIPB010000024.1:0-8669 GCF_042195825.1 Bartonella sp. AP40SXNS | reverse complement strand
TGAATAATATAAAAAATTAGCAAAGGGGCTCCTGATAAACCAAGGTAAACGCGGCGGCTTGTCTTTTTCTGTAAACCAAAAGGGAGTCTCTACCTGTGGACTTCCTGCTATTTGGTCAAATTCTTGATTACACTTGTCCAAAGCATCCCCACTCAAACCTACACACTCTTCGTCTATAGCTCTCTTTCGCCTTGTCACGGGCGCTTCAGTAGAAGAAACATCCCGTTTTTTTCGAGAAGAAAGACCTTCTGATGACGCTGGACCTATAAAATGTTCATGCGCTTTTAAAGAACAGGGTTGTATACTTGCAAAAGAACGCCAAGGGTCTAAATTGCGTTCATTATCAAGTCCCCGTAAAAATAGCCCCCGAAAATCGGGAACATTAAACGTCGTGGCGCCATCTCCTTCTCCCCACGTCGTTCCTATCGCAGAAAATAAATCCCAATAAACATACCGTGAATAAGCACTTCCATCACATGGCAACCAACCATCCGGCAAGCGCTCCATTGCAAACGGTCCTATCAGACCGGAAGGTAAACGTTTTAAGGAAGAAACTTTGCCCCTTGTCGGGTTGAGAACTTGCCAACCCGTAAGCTCTTCATCATACACAAGCGTATAAAGACAGCCATCTTGTATCTCTCCTCCCGATAAGGCTAATAAACCGGTTTCTGTTGCCTTATAAACGGGCTTACCGGCTAAATTATTTAAAGCAATTGTTGTCGCCCCAACATTCTTGCCCTTCGCTTTAAAACAAACCGATATGCCATTCTTATACTCTAAAAATGCCGATTGACTTAGAAGCCTTATCACGCTCGTCTTTTGGTTATTATCAACCGTCACAATCCCTTCAAGCACACCCCCCGTATCCGATAAATACTCACTTACCCGTTGCATCATAAAACGAGCGCTATTATTAACCGTGTTAGGGTGCTGTCCCTCTGACCAATTAATTAAAGCATCAGCACCACCATTCTCAGATGCCGTTAAAGACCAATCATAAATCGTGGACATCTAAACCTCACGTCTTGATTCCAAACACAACACTCATATTAATCGGGCGCGTCTCACTTATACCTGAACTTGCCAATGCAACATCACGCATGTGAAGGTGGGAATGGGGAAAGGCGAGCTTATGGTGCACGCGTATATCCTCTGCTCTCACGCCCAAACGTTCAGCAAGCTTCAATCTTTGCTGGTCATTCAACACATATCCCCAGATGATCGTCATATCACCATGCCAACTCTCTTCCTGATTTTCATCATTCAAAATCGTAAAGGATTGACCCCCATGGTCATGCTTTCTCATTGCGTCATTTTGTAAAGTGCCAAGATAACGAAAGCGGTCTATCTCGCGGTCATCATCAACACCTCGTAAAAAAACACCACGCAAATCGGGAACATTAAACTTCGTCCAACTATCAGCGCCTCCCCACCTGATCCCTATCGCTTCATAAAGAGCAGGATAATCACTACGCAAATAAGCCTTCCCATCACATGGTAACCAGCCATCTGGCAAAACTTGCATCCCAAAAATCCCTATCGTCCCTAGTGGATAAACAGGGATAACCGGCTCTTGCGATAAAGAGAGAGGCGTAGGATTTAAAACTTGCCAAGCATGATCCCTATAAACCAAGCTATAAATGCACCCCCTTTGAAGCTCGCCTCCCGATAAAACACGGAGACCTAATTCCGTCGCCTTGTAAACAGGTTTAGCCGCCAAATCATTCAAGGCAATTGCGGTTTCCCCAACATTCTTGCCCTTCGCTTTAAAATAAATTGATATCCCATTCTTATACTCTAAAAATTGCGATTGGCTTTGAAGTCTTATCAACGTCGTCTGGTGTTCAGCATCAACCGTAAAAGTGCTTTCAATCACACCACTCGTATCCGATAAATATTCACGCACACGCTGCATCATCACACGAGCACTATTATTCAGACTACTAGGACGTTGTCCTTTTGACCAATCAATCAAATCATCACAATAGGCATTCAAGGAGGCATTTAAAGACCAATCATAGATCGTCGACATCTTACACCTCATGTCTTAATCGCAAACAGAACACTCACATTAACTGGACGCGTCTCGCCTTCACCAGTGCTCTCCAAAACAACCTCTTGGTTCTCATCAAGAGTATGAGAACTTACAATGTAGCCCCCTAAATTCTCACGCTCTATGCCCATAAAATTCGCTAGAGAGCTCCCCCCAAACAAGCCTAGACGATAGCCCAACACATCCGTCGTATTCCCATCCCAAAAGTTTTCGTTGCTGGTAAAATGAGACATCGAAAGGCTCTGTCCTTGATGTTGATGCGACTCAATTAAATCTGTTTGCACACTTGCAAAAGAACGCCCCTCATCAATATTGCGCCCTCCATCAAGCCCCCGTAAAAACATCCCTCGAAAATCGGGAACATTAAATGTCGTGGCGCCATCACCCTCTCCCCAAACCGTTCCTATCGTCTCAAATAAATCACCATAATCACGACGCAAATAAGCCTTCCCATCGCAAATTAACCAATCCTTTGGAATCCCGCGCATTCCAAACGTTCCTATAAAACCCGTGGGATAAAGATTGCTTTCTTCTTCTTCTAAAGGGAGTGGGGTAGGATTAACAAGATGCCAATGATCTCCATTATAAAACAATGTATAAATGCACCCTTGTTGGATTTCCCCCCCTGATAAAAGCGATAAACCCGTTTCCGTTGCTTTATAAACCGGCTTGCCATCTAAAGCATTTAAGACAATCGTGGTCGCTCCAACATTCTTACCCATAGCCATAAAGCGCAAAACGATACCATTCTTATACTCTAAAAACTGTGAAGTGCTTGCAAGTCTTATCACACTCGTTTGTTGGACATGATCACTTGTAACAATGCCTTCAAGCTCTCCACCCGTGTCTGATAAGTATTCCTTTACGCGCTGCATCATCACACGGGCGCTTGTGTTCACACTGCTAGGATGCTGTCCTTCGGACCAATCAATCAAATTATCCACGCGCGTATTATCCGACGCTCTAAGCGACCAATCATAAATCGTTGACATTTCTCGTGAATCCTAGCTTCTGTAAAATGGTCCGTAAAATGCCCGCATGAATTGCGTCATCAAAGGATTATCATCATCACTCTCTTCTTCTTCCGAAGCCTCTTCTTGTGATGCTAATAATGCCCTTAAAACCTCTAACAAGTTGTCTCTATTTCTAATGCCACCATGCGCTGTAGGACTTGCTCTATGAGGCTGCCCCCCATACATCTGTAATACACGGTTGACAAAATCACTTGCACGCATAGCGTTGTTTCCACCATTCAAGCCAACCGCATTGCTCCCAACAATTTGCGCCGCATTGGCATGGGGATTTTGAAGAAGCCGCGCGGCTCCTCCTGCTCCTTGTTGATGGGCTAAATACAACTCCGCTTCACTAGGCGCTCTTCCCAAAAGGCGGCTTAAATGATTGCGATTATCAAGCGTCAACCGCCCCATGGCATCTGCCGCTTGCATGGGGTCAAAACGGTCTTGCAAACCATATTGCTTGGCGGTGCTGTCTATAAATTGATACAACCCACCCGCAGAAGAACGGGGATTCCTTGCATTCGGATTGCCTCCACTTTCCACTTGCGCAACACGGTATAAATAGCTTTCTGGTAAGCCATATCGCGCTGCTGCTTGACGGATCGCTTGATCGACTGAAGGACTAGAACGGGTCATTAACCCTTACTCCTTAAAAATCTTCCCGCTTCTCCTAACGCTGCCGAAGAAATGAAATGCCAAAAATGGTCACTACCAATTCCTGCTTTATGTAATTGTATAAATCTTTGTAACATTTGAGCAACTTCCTGCTGGTTCATACCTTTAACGCCAAAAGTTGCTAATTTCGCTATATCACGTTCAAGTATTTGCCTTTCTTTTTGTGGCAATTTTCTAATCGTATCAGATAAAATATTTTGTATAATTTTTGCCCCTGCATGTGCTGCACTAGTTTTTCCATACGGTATATTAACACCTGTTAAATAATTAGGTTCGGGCGTTCCCTGAAACGGTTTTAGGGCTCTTTGCGCCGCATCTTCATAGAACCTTTCATCCTCTACAGCTTTTCTAAACCCATGAATGTTTTTAGAGCTTAAAGATCTGCTTAGATTATCTGACATACGACCCGTTTGTAAAATATTCGAAAGTCTATTAACAGGACGCGAACCTTTTAATAGATCATCAATATAGTCTCTCATCCCTACATGATAAGTATTGAGACCACTAGACATTGCTCCTTTACGAAGACCTTCTTTAATCCCCTCTCCAGAAACATCTCTCTGTACAATGTTTTTGCCTTGTTCTATCGCTTCTTCAAAACCTTCATATTTTGCTACACTACTACGGGCTGCTTTATAGGTAGGAGAGATTTCATCCGTTATCTTTACCAAATTGTTCTTAAGCATTTGGTACCCTGAAGACTTTTGATTATCACCAAAATTTTTATACTTGTCGCGAAGATTATCAAGAGACTTCTTAGCTTGATCTAATAATTCCATCGTAGGCTTATAGTTAATATGGGGAAAATTTTTATCATAAAATCGTTGAGCAATTGCTTTGCGTGGGTCTCCTTTTAAAGTATCAACTGCTTCTTTGAGAGCATCTTGAAACCATTGATTTTTAAAAAGCCTATTAAGAGCTGGATAATACCTTTTTTCTATTGGAGTACGATAAGCTTGTGCATAAAGAGGTGTATATTCTCTTGCTCCTTGCTCTTTAAGTACTCTTTTTAAAACTTTCGTATCTTGGAGAGGTGTAATGTTTTCATCTGCCGACTGACCAATACGGTGAATAGCATTCTGCACTCGTTCCCCATGTGCTCCTTTCAAAAGTTCAGAAACACGCGCATTTGTTGTCCCCATATTCGCAAGGGATACTTCTAAATTTGGACTGATATCTGTCAAAAATGCATGGCGTGGCGCAGAGCCAAGACGCTCTGCAACATTCTCAACACCATCATCATATAATGTTTTTGCAACTTCCCTAACCGCTTTGGTTTGAACTTCCTTATGAGCAGGATTAAAACGCCCTCCTTTCATAAAGGGAATATAGGGAACATGTTGCAATCCCCTTGCCATTTTTTTTGTACCCCAAGAAGCAACTGTACCGGCAAGAGAACCAATAGGACCAGCTACTGTTCCAATACCACCACCAATCCCTGCCGATATAAGACGACCAGAAAGCCCCTCTCCCGCCCCTGAACCATGTAAAGCTCCTGAACCTGCCCCGAACATCATCGCCTTACCAATATTTCCAAATGTTGACATATGCTTTGCAAGAGCCAAAGCCCTTAATGGAGGCACAAAAAGTGAGAGTCCTGTCGGTACAAGTGAACCAACAGCATAAGCAATAGAAGACCAAATAGGATGTTTCTCTTGCAAGGCTTTTTGGTAAGCACGTTCCTTGGCTACTCTTCTATTATATATCTCCTCTGCTTTCTTATCACCACGCCAATAATCTATAAAACCCGCTTCATTGGCTGCTTTCATTTCGTCAAAATAATCTGCCGTCGCACCAGACGCGCTATTTCTCATAACCGCATCCCACCATGTAAGATCTTTATCATCAAATGAGAAATCATCTGTTGTAGTTGATTGATTAGATAGCTTCGCAATCTCAGCGGGATCTTCAACTACGCGGAAACGTGTTCCGTTCTTAGCGTATACATATCGAGGAGAAGATGAAGAAGAACTGTTAGCATTTGATCTTATAATCTTTTCAATCTCAGCAGAATCTTCAACTACACGAAAACGTGTCCCATTCTTAGCATATACATATTGAGAATTAATCGCACCAGAAGTCTTATAAGGGGCCATTAATATTTACTCCTTAACCAGAAATTCACCACTGGAACTATCCACAAAATAAAGTACGTTATCCTTAATAGATGCCTCTTCTAAACTCATCTTTGGTATATTTTCACTACCTCCTTGTGACACCAACCCATTAGTAAAAGATTGAGAAGGGTCTTTTTTACGCTCTTTTACTTCCAATCCATGTGATAACCTATAAATTTCTTCATTATTAAATTCTTGAAAATGTGCAAGCATCTTCTTAATATTTAAAAGTCTTGTATGTAATACTTCAGGCTTGTCACTAATATCTAAAGTACCATAAGATGATACTAACCACTGGCTTTCTTTCTCAGATAATGGACCAACACCTACGGTTCCATTCTTACTTTGTTTTTTGATTGATGCAATCACTCGCTTAAAGACACCGCCTTGAATCTGAGTAAATAGATATTTTAATGTTTTGGCATCAGATCCTGGGAAAATTTGAGTAACCGTACCACCTTTACCAGCAACCCAATCTGGATCACTCTCTATAAGTTTAATGGCATGATTAACCGCACCCATAGTATTATCAATTTCTAATGCAACTTCTTTCACATACTCTCTCTTATTTGTTTCCCACTCTTCTATGTCTCGTTTTTTCTGATTATACTCCAATTCCTGTAGAGATCCTTTAATCGGTCTCGCTTCACGTTCACCTGTCTCCGGATTGATATACCATTGATGCCCCAGAGGTAACTTAGGAGTATCACCACCTGTTAGCATCGCACTAAGCATTTGCGGATTACGTGCCATAATAGCAGCTTCTTCTTCACTGTACCCTTTAGATTTTAGGTATTCGACGGTCTGATTAACCTGTCCTCTTTTTTCTCTTTCCATATCACCACGACGAAGATTCATAGCTGCATTCGCTAAACTTTGTGCTATCGTCCCATCTGATAATGCATAACCAATCCCATAATCTGATAATCTTTGTAAAAACTCAGGACTACGCAAGTAATCCCAAAAACTCTGTTGAGAACCAGTATCTTGGTGAGGAACAGTACTCTGTTGTGGCTGTACAGACTTCTGTGGTTCTACAGATGAAATAGGCTCTGGTAATTGAGACTGCTTTGGTTTCAATGATGCCAAATCTGAAGTTTCAATTGCATTAGGCAAAGGTTCCATACCTAAAGGATTTGGTTGTGAACCAAAGGTCGCTACTGGTAAAGAAGGGACTAAAGACGGTACATACGGTTTTCTGCCTGCCGATCTTAAAGACGAACTTACATCTGGTAAAGGTGAAGTATTTTTAGCTAAACCTAAAGGATTTGATTGTGAACCAAAAGTTGCTATAGGGGAAGAAGGGGTTAAATAAGGTAAATTATTTGCCTGTTGTTTGGCGTCTTCTAGATCGTTGAAACGTATACGTGGTACATATTGGCTCATTACATGCATAGACTTAAGAAGTCTTGATAACATGTTATCGTTACTATTTTGCATAACTACCTCACTTTTTTCCTGCAAAATTAGCAATACTAGCTAAAATCCCTATAGCGTTCTTCCAAGGGTCGTTACCATGCATCTTAGATTCTGACACATTATTCGTTGTCGTGCCGTAATTCCTTGCAAAGCCATGACCGGCGTTCATAAGCATATTCAACCTATTCCAGCCGCTATTGTCTTGTTCCAGCCAACGTTCTCTATTGGCATCAACAATTCTCTGATTGTGGGCATCAAGCACACCTCCCCCCTGTATGGCATTGGAATAGGCATTGCCATAACCCTGTAAGAAGTTATTTGAGGCTCCCAACTGATTTTGATTGGCTTGGTCTATCATGGCATTGGCTTGCATCATGCGGTCCGCATCACGATTATATTGCTCTAACATAGCACGAGCGTATATAGAATCTCTTCCTTTCCGCACTTCCTCTCTGTGATCAGGAGTTGCATAACGACCAATCCCTGAGAAATATCTGTTAATTTGAGTGTCTGAATCATCTAATGCTTCTTGAAGTGCTTGTTTGAAATACGAATTTTCTCCCATCATACCACCAGAGGCCATATGTCGAAGATTCATGGCTGCCGACGTTGGATTATAGATTGTATTCATCAAAGAGCGATTTTGATAATGATGAGGAATACTTCCAAGACCACCAATTCCATAGCGCGTTTGATCACTTAACGGCGCTACACGAGGTCCCCCATACACATTACCACCCATCCCTGTGTCATACATGTTATACGCATCTGCACCCCCACGCTTAAAGACATTCTGCATCCAAGTAGGAGGGGCGCTTGTCTGCACCTGCTTCTGTTCTGTCGTTGCTGGTCTACTGCTCCCCATGTCACAATTCCTTCCTATAATAAAGCATATCTATGCCATAACCTTGTTTGTTCAGTGCACGTTTCCAACCTAAACGCCCTAAAATCTCTATCTCAAAAGCCCCATTCTCACGCGCCCAATCCTCTACAAATGTCAAATTATCAACTTGATCAAGAACGCCCTTGCCACTACATTCACAAATCAGTGCGCGCTTCTTTCCTAAAACTGTCTGTTGTATCTGGGTCGTGAATGCCGCTAAAAAGCGCTCGTCATCATCCAAAACAAGCCATAACTGTTTCTTGCCACTGCAAATCGCTTCAAGGAGCTCTTGCAACGTGATTTCATGTTTAAAACGTTCCACATACTCGCGAAACGACGCAATGATGTCTTCAAGGTATGGTGCTATACGCTCCATATCCCAAGACGTGGTCAAAAAGACTTTTGCCATTACCCTCTGCCTAAAGGACGTAAATCCACATTAAACCCTGTGATATGGTTCCAATGAACGCCTTCAGGAATACGCAATTTAAAGCGGTGATAACGAT
>NZ_JBHIPB010000023.1:0-9096 GCF_042195825.1 Bartonella sp. AP40SXNS | reverse complement strand
CTCACGCTTGATGCGGCAGGGCTATCAAGTGGTGGTCAGACGCATTTGGCATCAGATACGGGAAAAATCAAGTTTCTGACCAACAAGGATCAAGATTTTAAGGATGTTTATCAGCGTAATGAAAATCTTGTGTGGTGGAGTGAGAGCGATAAAGGCTATCTGAAGGAGACCATCGAGCATGTCACCATAGATGCTAAGGGTGGCATAAAGCTTGATGCGGGTGATGGCTTTGTTGTTGAGTATCAGGCAACCGGTGATTTAGACAAATCCCTTGAGCAATTGTCTCGCTCTCCAGGCTTAGCATGGATCAAGCAACTGCGTGATGATCCAGAATTATCCAAGCAAGTTGATTGGCAAGCAGTTAAGGCTGAATTTAAAGACTGGGATTATAAAGCCCAAGGGCTGACAGAAGCCGGTGCGGCTCTCGTGGCATTGGCTGTCACGGCGGTTACGGGTGGAGCAGCCTCGGGCGCTGCCAGTGCCATTACCGGTGCTTTGGGGCTTGGCTCGAGTACGGCCATGAATGCGGCGATACAGGCTGGTGTCCAAGCGCTGATTAACAAAAGCGCTGTGGCTCTTGTCAATAATCGCGGCAATATTGCCGGCGCCTTGCATGAGCTTGGCTCTTCAAAGAATGTTCTCAGCATTGTCTCGTCGATGTTAACGGCGGGCTTAACCAGCCAAATAACGGAAATGGCAGGTGTTGGACAATCTTTGCCAAAAACCGCTCCTTTTGTCGATCGTATCGCCAGTGAAGCGGAAAAGAACCTGATCAAAGCCGCCATTGGCACAGGCGTTCAAACGGCTCTTGAGGGTGGCTCTCTTGACAAGAACTTTTTTAACAATCTGCGCATCGCCTTGTCTGATACGGTTGGCAAATCGTTGGCAGAAGAAATCGGTACCGCTAAGGCAGAAGGCAAAATAGACACGGTCACGCAGATCGTTGCCCATGCAGGACTTGGCTGCTTAAAAGGCGCTGTTGCGAGCGGTGCTTGCTCTGCAGGTGCTGTGGGGGGTGCTGTGGGTGAAGCCACTGCTATGCTCCAGTTTAAACTGTCGACCAAAAATTTTATACAAAAAGAAATAGCAGCATTGGATGGTCGTGTTCCAACGGCAGAAGAACAAGCGCGTATCAATGCAAAGATTGAAGCACAGTTTTCTGATTTTAATGATCATGCCATTGATATCGCGCGCATAGCGGGGGGCTTTGCTGCTGCCCTTGCTGGTGGTGATGTCAATACTGGCGCTGATGCCGCAGGTAATGCTGCCGAAAATAATTTTCTTCCTGCGGTAGCAGCTGCTGTAGCGTTCATTGTGTCGCTTACGCCACAAGAGTTGGCAGCTCTGTCTCTTTTTATGGCTGGTGGAGCAACTATTGTTCAATCTCCTAACAATAGAACCGCTATAGCTGATTTTCTTGCCTATTGGTTTGCATCAAAAAATGGAGAAGAAGATAGCGAAAAAACAAATCAAAACTCACAAGAAGAAAAAAACAAAGCTTCTCAGGCGAATGCTAAAGACCCACAAAACAATAATGACGATGACAATGATGGAAAAGGTAAAAAGCTTAATAAAGCTAGGGAACATCATGACAAAAAACGCGATGAGAAAAAACAAAAATTAAAGGAGGAAGGATTTTCACCCAGCGAAAAAGAATTAACGATTGAAATTGAAATTACGACAGATAAAGGCACAATTAAGGTAAGAACACGTCCCGATAACACATTTATTAAGGATGGAAAACCAGCGTTTGATGAGACGAAAACAGGTAAAGCCAAATTAAGTAAAGGGCAGAAAGGTTTAAGAGAAATATGTAAAACAACAGGAAGCATAAAATTTTGTGGTTCTGAAGCTGAAAAGTATCTTAAGCAAAATAAAGAAAAATTTGATCAATATCAAAAAGATCTTAAAGGTACTATAGATAATTTTAAAGGCAGTGTAAAAGAATTGGAGAAAGAATTAGATAAATTTAACAAGAATTGGGCTAAAAATCAGCTAGATAAGAAGTGGAATGAGGGGACACTGCACCATGGAGTTGATCGACATCCAAGCTATTTAAAAGGGAAGTGAAGCATAATGAAAACGAAAGACGTAACAGAGATTTTAAAAAGATTGGGCTGGGAGATTTATCGCGATGAAGTTGGAGATACATTTGCTTATTATCATTTCTCCGATCGTATAATACGCATTCTCTATGATGTTGTAGATTATGGAGAGGATGGTGGAAGGTTGCGGCTATCAGTTGCTCTTACCACCGCCGCTTATTGTCTTGCTGAGGAATATGATAATGGCGAACAGTCGCGCTATGAATATGGTGATACGTTGATTTATGCAGAAGAAAATTTCGGAATTGTGGCACAGAATCTTTCAGAAAGTCATATCGAAGCTGTTTTAAACAAAGTAATCTTTTGGGCACAAACGCAGAATATTGAACAAAAATTGCGTGAAGAAGCCGCCAATCATTCTGCTGTTGCACAAGCATTGCTTGGCGATATTGATGCTTTAAGGTCTGATAAGCCGGCACCTCAATTACATGTACCAGAATTTGCAGATTACAAAGCGATGACGCGGTATGAGCGCCTCATTCTTTTTGCGCAAGCTTATAAAAATGGGGAGTTAGACGATATTCTAACGCGTAAAAAGCCCAAACAGCGCTCGATAAGCCTTACTGCAGCAAGCCGTATTCTTAAAACCCAAGGGTGGTTTTCTACGGAACCTGGAAAAATGTGGCTCTCTTTGCCAGATCGCTTTATTCAGTTTGATTTTGGTTTTGTACATCTCCATAACAATTACAATGTCCGTCTTGAAGCTGAGATCTCTAACGAAGAGATTTCTGTAGCTTGCGAATATATTCACTATAGGGGAGAATATAATTGGATACGACCTACGGATATTTATCAGTCTTTTAATACGATTGGGGGAGGGATTTTTAGCGGTTTTGATAAAGGGATTGATATTTGTGTAGAGACGTTGAATGAGGAAGATTTGATAAAAATCTCTGAGCGGATAATACAATGGGCACGCGCCCAAGATTTACAAGCATCAATAGAAAGCAAAACACGTGTTCAAAAGTATAGCTACAATATAGATATAGTCTGGCATTTGGCTTGTTTAGCGTTGACAGGTCGAATTGATATCCTGAAATCTTATCAAAGTTTTCTAAAAGCAGGTACGATTTCTGAACATTTGGATGATAATGAAGTAAAAAAATATGTTAACCATGCCGTTGAATTTTCTGAAAAACATCTGAAAATCCTTAATGAGCGAGAAGCAGCAGAAGCACACCTTGGTCCGAAAGCTTTGATTACTTTCAATAAGGTTGCTGAGCAATTAAAAGAAATGGGTTGGACAGTTTATCGTGATAAAAACTATGATCGTAATACCTATTTTATCAGTAAAGACCGTATCATCAATATAATGTACAGTCTTCAAAGTGATGAAGAAGAGCCAATTGTTGCATTTAAGGCTTCCCTTTCAACACTTGGTTTTTCCACTGCTCATAGAGAAATTTTCTATAATATGCCTCAATATATAGCCCTCAAAGAAGCAGAAGAAGTTTATACAGTTTCTAGTACTGAATTGGATAGAGGCAAGCTAAAGGAGATTTGTACAGATATACTTGAATGGGCAGATCGGCAAAATGTTAATCAAATCATTTATGATTATGCGGCTTTTTCCCCAGACAGTGAACTTGATCTTGTAGCGCGTCACCTTATTGCGCTTGTTTTGATTGGGGATGTTGAAAAGCTCAAATCTTATAAGGAGAATTTTAGAAAGGGAAATTCTTTAGGTTTTGTGGAAGAAATCTCAAAATATAGAATTGATAATCTCCTCACTCTTGCACGGGGTTATCGAGCAGGTTTTCCGAAAAATGCACCGATTTTGAGCTTGGATCCGCAAATAGCATCTGTTGCTTCTAAAACAACTTCTGTTGAAGTGGCAGAGGAAGTGGATGAAGTGGATGACAATGATGATCGTCTCACCATGGAAAGTGCTCATGCACTTTTGAAAAGCTTAGGTTGGTCAACCGAGAAAATCAATGAGAATGATCATATGGCAAGCTATCAATTGGCTGATCGTGAAGTAGACATTCTTTATAACGACGAAATTGCCAAAGATTGTCCGCAATTTGATAGCGCCTTTTTGATTAGCACGGGCATTCTTTCCGCTGCTTGTAAATTCATTGATCCTACCTACACGGAAGATATTCCAGATATACAGCTTAATTTTGAAGCCAAGGGATTGGAAATCTTTGAACCAGAGGTCACTACGGATCGTTTAACACAGGCGCTTGATGATGCGCTAGAATGGGCGGTAACAGACATTGACCTTTCTAAAAGGCTACGCTTTGATTATGGCACTTCTCCTTGGCAACGGGATGCAACGTCTAAAGCAGATGATACGGATTATGCTTTGCTTCATCTTGGCGCTCTTGCCTTATTGGGCAATATTGAGACCTTACAATCTTATCAGCAAAGCTTTACGGCAGGTGATCACCTAGGCTTTGACGAAAGCATCAACAAAACCCACCTTGAACGTGCATTAGCTTTAGCCAAAGAAGTAGCAAAGGTGAAGCAAGTGAGCTACGCTTTGATTGAACGGGTAGCAAAAGATTTTGATGATCACTCAGAGCTTTCTAGCGAGGAATAACCTCGCTCTTGGAAGGAGAGTTTATTTAAGTCTATTTAGAACAAAGAATAAATTGATTATTTTGAAAAAATTGAGGGGATTATGAATCATGAAATGGATAAAGAAAAAAAGTATGGGGGCAGCTGAGCCGGTGGAATTTAAAAGTCAAAAAGTTTATCAGGAAGATGAACTGTTTGAGCCCGAAACAGTTTCTTCTTGGAAAGAAGAAGGACAGATAGTAACGGGTACAAATGTGGAAAGAATGGTATCAGGAAGAGCACCTATTGGAGTCGATTTTAGACCTATTATGTTACATCCTGTGACACAAGAACAAGATAGTCCTCTCGTTGAGGTTCTCTACTCATTTTATCAAGGCAGGAGTTTGGTTGCTCCTATGAATCCAAAGACAAATTTTATCAGAAAAGTTATTTGTTGGATTTCAAAAAAAAATTCCTAAGTAGGAAAAAAGAAAGAGTAATTATTGCAAATATTGAAATAATATCCCTAAAAGGCGCTCTCTAAACTTTAATGATCACCTCCTTTAATTCCATCATATATTGTAAATGCGAGATGATTGTACAGAGACAGATGAGAAAAGAGCTCCGTCAAGAACATATCTCTTATGATTTTATCAATCTCATCTCAATTCCATTGGCTATAGTAGAAAAAGATTGATCATTAGGAGCACTCATTATGAGTAAAAACACGCTGTGACTTATGGAGAAAAATTTATGAAAAGTTATACTTTATCAGATGTTGCACAATATGTTGATATGCATAGTCATGTTATTAATTTTGGTACTCAAGATAATGCCCCTGATGATGTACGGATTAAAACAGCTGAGAACACTCTTGGTTTACAATTTACCTCTTCCTATAAGAATTTTTTAAAAAATTATGGAGGAGGAGAAATTGGAGGTGAAGAAATATTCAGTATTTATGAAATCTGTGCAGGTATTCCTGCTGGTGATATTGTTTACCGAAATTTGCTCGATAGAAGAGATGGCTTTACGGACCCCAAACAACTTGTTATCTGCACAACTGATTTTGGTGAAACCTTTTATTTTGATTATAAGCAGTTTCGGGATGGTGAATGCCCACTCTATCTCAAGTATACATCTGAAGATTCTGAATATTACGCAAGTAATTTTTATGAATTTCTCTGCAAAAGAATTAAAGAGTATGCAGGGGAAGATTCATGAAAACTTATACCTTAGATGATGTTATACAACTAGTTGATAAATAGGATAATTGCGATTTATTTCTTGTTATGAAAACATCTAAAAAGAGATTGATCATTATAAAGATTAGCAAAATCCCTTTTAATAGACCGTGTCAGTGTTGTCAGTTCTTTTTAGAGCCTATATTATTTTTTTTTAATGAGAGAAAATTAAAAACATTATATTTCAATAGGTTAGTATTTTAATGATACAATCCTTATTAAGATACACCCCATAAATACAACTGTAAATATATATTTGTCAGTTATGTGTCAGTAAATTGAATTGACAAAATAGATTATTTTAGTGAGTGATTAAAATGTGCTTTATGAAAAGCATATGCTCCTTTAAAGCCTTTCAAAAGATAGTTATGTAACTCATAAGAAGTGCTATCAAGATCATTATGGTTATGAGTTTTGAAGATTTTGAGTATTTTGAGGGTTCCTTTTACGCCCCTTTATATATTATTTTTCAATCAAAAAATAAAAGTTATTATATTTCAATATGTTAATGTTTTAAATAAACAACCCATATTACACACAACACGTAAATACAATCTGTAATATATATAAAAAGGGGTTTTGAAGGTATTTTGAGGGTTTGAGAAACCTTCAAAACCTATAAGTAATATAAGAAAATGAATATACATAACTCTCTTTAAACAAAGCTATCATTTTAGATTACGGTATAACCTCTTAAAGGCAATGTAAAAAAATTTAATTCACTTTAGATAGGGTTTCTTAAAAGTCTTAAAGGCAATCCAAATAAAAGTATCTAAAAGTGCAAGTTTCTTCTTTTTAGAATAACGCATATAAGCACTCTTTTTAAAGATTGTATGTAATCAACTTAACAAGAGAGGTATAGATTATGGTTATAAGCTCTATACCCCTTGTGAATTTAGCATGCCTATCATGTGAACATGCTTTATAAGTTATTCAGTTTCTCTTAGTTCTAATTTTGGTAGGTTCTTAACGATTTTCATTGTCTCTAAACTTACGGTAATAACCCTCTGAAATAACTCTAGAGGGTAGGCAGGGTTGCCAATGGTTTCAACAGCATAACGATTGGCATCATTAACAATGCCACTCTTTTTATCAGTCTTTACGCATTGACGCCCCATAACCCATTCAAGAGCGGGCTTGCCATTGACGATATACTGATAAGCTTCAAGAGGGATATCTGTTATGGTAATATTGCTATTATAAATAACAGTGTTTTTATCTTTCTCTTTATCTGCTTTTGCGAATTTCATTTCAGTCACGTAATAGAATTTTTCGGGATTAGAGATCTCTGTCTGTTTTGGATTACCCTTTTTAAAGGTCACTGGATAAGGTTCTACATCTTCATAATTCACATGCAAATGACCTAGTTCACGTCCTGCTGTTACAAATTTCCAAAAGTCATCAGCACTCTTTACACAAGGAATGCGAGGTAATTCTTTGCATAAATTATCAGCATAACGAGAGCGATAATCTTCCGAATGAAGCAAACCGTAAACGTAATAGAATAGATCATCTTTAGTGATTTTTTCATTAGGATAAGCGGCTTTAAAATGTGCTAGCCCCTCATCAGTAATGGCATCACGTCTCTGTAAACCAGATGTTGTGTTTTTCTCTGTAGAATTTGCAAATAAATGGGATTGTTTTTCACTTTTATTTTTTGAAACTAGAGTGTCTTCGTAAATATAGCGTGGAAAGCATTGACCATTATGCACAACATGAAGATCAAGTATAGACTTAGCTATCAAAACAGAAAAACCTGATTGAGTTCCCATGCCTGAAATTTGTATTACCTTATTTTCAACCGCTCGTCCTATCGGAAATATATGCGGCATTTTATAAACCATTTCATTAAAGCTGCGATTATAATAAAGCCATTGTTGTGCAAATGGACGATAAAGACTTTGCATGAGATAAGATTCTTCAAATTTGAAGCTCTTTCCTTTTGCCAATTCTTGTTTAAGAGCGCGACTCCAACTTATTTTTCTTTCATCAGCATTAACAAAATTGTCTACAGTTTTAGTACGTGTTTTACCGTCATTATATGTATAAGCACCATTAAAATGCTCCACTTCACTATTGTAAAAAGCAATCATATTACTCATATTCTTCGCGAGAGTTTCACGACTTGAATTGTATGCCCAAGCATCCCGACTCGTCATAATACCGCGAGAATAAGTTT
Source organism: Bartonella sp. AP40SXNS (assembly GCF_042195825.1). Taxonomy (NCBI): domain Bacteria; kingdom Pseudomonadati; phylum Pseudomonadota; class Alphaproteobacteria; order Hyphomicrobiales; family Bartonellaceae; genus Bartonella; species Bartonella sp. AP40SXNS. The sequence continues at coordinate 1,066 of NZ_JBHIPB010000023.1, read as the reverse complement.
CAAATAGCTTTTTATCATCCCCTTTTTTAACACCTAGAGCTAGGAATGTCTTGAAACTGTCATCACGTTGATTGATCCAATCACCGTACTTGTCTGGTGTAATTATTTTCCAACCGTTTTCAAGTGTAATACCACCAACACTACCAAGGTATTGAAGCATCTCAAGTTTTTTTTCGGTAGAAAGATTATCTCCAATATCATGATAATAAATTTTACAAGGTCCAATAGCATTGGGATTTTTGATAAATAATGTTACGGCAATACCCGTCATACTACCATTGCCGAAAATATTCTCACCTTCTTGAGCGTTATTTTTATTCATCATATTTTTACGGATATCACCTCGTAAATTAAGTACATAAATACTCGTAAATTCTTTGGCTAAAGATTTTCGTAAACTATCCATTGCTGGCTTTTCTATATAGCTTGAACCAGAAACAAAACCGATTACCCCAGCATTATGAATACGGTCACTCGCCCAACGAATAGCACGTATATAACTGTCATAAAGCGCTCGTATATTACTTGCTTTAGATTGAGCCGCATAAGTTTCACTGATCCGTTTATCTAATATCGGGTAGGGAGTGTTCTTTGCATTATCATTTTCATTTTTTTGTCCTACCGAATAAGGAGGGTTACCAAAGATAACCTCGATATCCAGTTTCTTTTGATGTTCTAAATATTCACTGTTTTCTTTAAATAATTTTTGCAGCAGATTCTTCTCTTCAAGCATCCGAAACGTATCGGTCAAACCAATATGTTTAAAAGGGATATACTCACCTTTCATGATACTATGATAGGTCGATTCAATGTTAATCGCTGCTATGTAATAGGCAAGTAAAACAATTTCATTGGCATGGATATCATGACGGAATTTATATTCCATATCCTCTGGTTTGATGAGATTGGATTGTAATAGCCTTGTGATAAAGGTTCCCGTTCCCGTAAAAGGGTCGAGAATGGAGACACCCCGTGACCCCAAGCTTTTTCCAAATTCATTCCGCAACACATCATCAACAGAATGAATGATAAAATCAACAACCTCAACCGGCGTATAAACAATCCC
>NZ_JBHIPB010000022.1:0-9526 GCF_042195825.1 Bartonella sp. AP40SXNS | reverse complement strand
CATCAAGTGTTCCAGACTCTGCAATGTTTTGATTATCATCGTAGGAAACTAATAAAATTTCATTGGAATTAATAAGAATTGGCTTATCCATAATTTTTCCTCCCTAACATCCCTTGGCGATTGTTTGTGTGTGGTTTATGGATACCAATGTAGTGTATTTAAGAACATATGTTAATACATATGTACCGATTTTAGAAATTTTTACATAAATATAAAAATTCGATTAGAAAATTAAAACTGTAATTACTAAAAAAGGGGTATATGTTTAGAATAGCTAGAGCTTTAGTAATACTAATTACATTGAATTTTAATATTCTAATCGATTATTTTGCAAATATTTGCATAATTCTCTCCTTAACAGAAATATACGATAAGAAGAAAATTATGCCCATATGATTTGACTATTTTAAAATCTCGGTGGTTTTATCCAGTCTATAGGCGCAGCCCAAATTAATGCAATATCTTTTATTTCTGGATACAACCTATTTAAACTCTCTAAATTAAATAAACCAAGCTTACTACCTTGCTTTATTATTTTGACAAAACAACGTCCATCTTGCGTATAGACAATTGCTTTTTTATTAAGAAGTAAACTTGGAGAAATGTTTTCTGAATAAAATAAAATGGATTTATCCTCAATGAAAGGTTCCATTGAGTCGCCTTCAACTTTTACTGCGTATGTATCCTTTGTAATATATGGGGGCATTTCCACTTCTTCAAGCCAACCATCTTCATAGGGGATAATTTCTGAACCTGCTCCTACATATCCCATTAAGGGTATAGTTTTTTTCCGTGGAAGTGGGTATTTTGTGATTTCCTCAATTGCTATACCTTCTTGTGCACTTATTCCTCGTTCACCTGTCAGCATTTTATTGACTGCAGATCGGTAGATAGGACGATGTACCTTCTCACTTAGTTGTCTGGCAAGCGATGATTGAGATAATCCAGATTCTTGTAAGGCTTCACTTAGCCAAATTTTCATAATGTTATTCATGGTTTCATTATATCTTTGTTAGAAAAAAAATCTTTTGTAATTTTAGTTATATTTTCTATTGATGTTGTACCTAAATAAGCTACAATATGACTTATGAAAACAATTTTCGGAAATAATAAATTTATTAGGTGGGGTTCGTAGAGTATCTCAGTTACTTGGGGTTCATAGAACACGCATGTACGTCTGGCTCCGTCCTGTATCAAAAGGTGGAACTGGTGGGAGAATTCCGACAAAATATATCCCAATTCTTTTGAAGGAAGCCGGAAGAATTGGAGCACCAATTAAGGCAGAAGACTTTTTCTCGTTTTTTTATAGGACGCAATCATGCGATTCTAAATTGTCTTCACACTCTGCTTTTATTGCTGCCCCTACAGATAATAATGAACATCAACAGCACCATTCACACTCTTAAAGAAGAAAGATCAGAGATAGTAGATGTCCCACAGATCACTATAAGCAAAGTCCAGTTGATTGATCTTGTTAATAAGATTGGACAGGAAAACATATATTATGGTGTCCTTTCACCTCAAGATGCATGTTTTGAAATAAGCATAGATCCCTCATCAACAGGTTGTTTTGTCTATATGCTGCATAGTATCCTTGCACGTGATGATAGAAAATATTTTCCGTTATTGCCGTACGATGATTTTAATCAATGGTTTTTATCTGTGTTTACGCAAGCTTTTACAACTTGGTTTGATAATTATTTTTCTCAAGAGTTGTCATCTTTTTATCGCTTAAATGAGCTGATCTTGTTTATAGCCTTAGTCAAAAATAGGTTTGATTTCTTAAGGGATAAACTCACCAAAAAAAGAAAAGAAGAAATCAAATTAATAAGATGCGTGCAGTGTGTGTCTGAATTGAGTTAATCCAATTTTTCAAAACTTATAACTACGCGCTCTGCCATAGCGCACATATCAATACGCATCAACCATAAGGGGAGGAAATGAAAAAACCACCACGTTATACTTTTAGCTCTTCAGAAGATTTAATACATGCAATAGGTTTTCCAGATGGTTGTACAATTGTTTTTAGTAATTCTGATTGGAATTTTTCTTTTGATGAAAATAACCATTTAATAGCTAAAAATGCTTTAGGATCAAAGTTATACTTAGAGGTACACGATAACACACAAGCTTTTAAAGAGAAATTTCAGGGATTATTCGAGAAGCATAATAAGCGGTCTGCATATTAGATGAAGCGCTTCGTAATTGATATGCTTTTAATCGATCTGTTGCAGCCTCCATTTCATTCCATGATGATTGGATTCGTTTGGCTTCTTCTTTAGGGGAATATAAAAATATACGTTCTAAAAAATATTAGCATTAAAAATTTTTGTGAAATCATAAGTTGGAGAAAATTGAAAAGTAAGTTTAACAGAAGCCCCGTATGTTCTATCAATATCGGCCCCAAATTGTATACCTATGATAGCAAAACATTTTGTATGGGCTAAAATATTTATAGACAATAATACTTTCGACGCAGGTACTTCAGGTGGGCTTATAAAATGAATTCTATCTTCGATATTATGGCAATGAGGTAAAGAAGGCGCATTAAATTGACCAACAGAAAGAAATACTTCAGGCCAAGAATTAGTATGTTCCCAGTTAATATCACTACATGGTTTCCGACAGTAAACACCAGAAACAGAATGTAATTTAATATCAAAGGGGGCTATATTGTGAAAATTAAATCATGCAATATCATCAGCAAACTCTTCATAACAAGATGTAATAAACAAAGGTTGCAGTAGAATGTTGTTTACTTGATTGTTTGTATTTTGAAGCACATCATTATCAGGCATTTTCCACCTTTATTTCGAAAATAATTACCGTCGAACAGCTTTGTAAAAATATTTTTAAATGGAATAGCAAATGACTAACACGATTCTCTGTCTTGATCTAGGGACAAAGACAGGCTGGGCGATATGTTCCAAAGACATGTGCCTAAAGACGACAACGAAGCAGACGCTTTAGCAATTTTATATTTAAAGAAAGAAGGGGGGTATATATGTCCAGTAAAATACCATGGACGAGACTTAATACAGACCAATGGCTATTTAAACTTTCTGATTTACCGCCTATGGAAGTCAATGTTTATGTAAAGTTGCGGATAAGAATGTTACACACGCGTGAACCTCTTTTGAATGATTCACGAATATTATCTCATTTTACTCGTTGTTCAGTAAAAAGATTTCAAAAGGCATTAGATTATTTATTTAGAATTGGACACATCATTTGCTTAGAAGATGGTCGTTTGTGAAACTCAGATGTTGAGGAAGAACTCAATAACTCAAACGAAAACTTAAATAAATTTTCAGAGAGCACAGAAGGCAGCGCAAGCAAAATGGGCAAAACATCATAAAGCAAAAACAATTAGTGATGATCAAGATGCTAAGCATGATGCTTGTGAGGATTCTAGCAATACAGAAGCAATGCTTAATGATGTCATTAACAATAACATATATAATAAAAAAACTAAACTATCGTTTTAGAAAAAAAAGAAATTTGTTCTGAAAGTTTAGAAACAAACGAACAAATTGACGAGCCAACAGAGGTTCATGCTTGCGAAAGCCAACCAGAGCAAATCACAACGGGTGTAGAAAACCAACCTCCCATTCACGAGCAAAAGAACGTTCCCAAAAAAGCGAAGCGGACTAGGTCAAAATATGGGTTTCTCTTACCTGCGGATTTTGAACCTAATTTGCAATACGCAATCGATCAAGGATTAACGCATCATGAGGCAGTGTCAGAATTTGAACGGTTCACAAATTACTGGATAGCAAACCCAGGTAAAAAGTGCAAACAAACGAGATTGGCAAAGGACTGGGTGCAATTGGGTTACACATCCAAAGTGTTTTTTTTAGCACAGAAAAAAGCAAGATTAGAACAGGAGAAACGGTTAGGTGGTCATTATGGAAATGATCAGTCCGGGGTATCCATTGACTTTGAAAACTGGGAATACATTGACGAAACAGGAGGAGGCGCAAACCTTAGATGCTTGCAATCGTCTACAAGCGTTGCTCTCTGTGAAAGCTTCAGTTAAGCAAATTGAGCAAGCTTCTTTCCTACTCTCAAGCATGAAGTCCCTGCGAACACAGATTCCAAGGCCGTTATCCTTTCCTATAGCATGATGCTGGAACGGATTTCAGCATATGCTCTGAAAAAGGGCGTCGAAGATATCGTAACTGGTCAAGCAATGGGGATATCAAAAACATTTATGCCAATTTGTGGAGAGCTTTTAGCTTATTGCCAGACAGTAGAAAATAACCTTCTTTCAAAAGCCTAAAGTGTACGTAGAGCAATTAAAATACACGTGAGAAAACACTCAAAGAAAAAACAGCGAAAGAGCACTTTAGACGACTAACGCTTGTTCACAAGCAAGAGCTTGAAGAAACTTTAAATGGTATGGAGGAACAGTGAAAAACATTGCAGGTTAGCAAAATAGTGAAAAGTGATGATCATTTTACGATTAGATATGCGTTTTAAGAGTGACTAAAAATTTTTTTTAAGGTATAATATTTTCCTAAAATTGTATGCAGTACCAAATTTATAAACTAAGTGAATCCTTTAATACAAATTAAGAATTTTAGGATGTGAAAATTTCAAGATATTTGTTTAAAAAACATAAATAGCTAGTATCAATGTAAAAAAATATTGCAGCAGTCATTAAGTTCTTTCGTGTATTTTTGAAATAACAGAGTGTTTCTTTAATCTTTATGAAAGGTTAGAGGATCTTAGTACTTAAAGCGATCATCAACTATAGATAAATAATAGATGAGGTTAACTAAAAGCAACTGGATGCAATAGAAGACGTTGCTATTAAAAGGAAAGCAAACGCGAAAAAACTAAAGGTAGTTTGTGCCTTCTATCAGAAAATAATTTAAAAAATTGAAATCATAATTTTTTCACAGGAAATGAGTATGTTTACAGATAAGCAACTAAGAGCCTTGTTTGGCATTATAGTTTTTATATTTTTATGTTTTTCAGGAATTAAAAAAAATATTGACTTTATTCAGGGTATTTTGACATTCGCATCTGTTGGTTTGATAATAGTAACAACTATTTTTGCAATTTTATGCAATTCTAATATTCCTTCTGAGTTGCAGAACAACCCAAAATATAAAGATGATGGTACAACGGGTTGGGTGAAACTAACACGTGATTTACAACAATATATGCACCGACTCTTAAATATAATAATTTTAGCGCTTGTCGTTTTAATTTTCCCAAATAGTTATAAAGAAACTGTTTCTTTGCCTGTCATTTTTAGGTATGTGGAACACAAATTTCCTTTTTCATTAGATACCATAATGTGGTACTCAGATATTGCTATTTGGTATTTAAACATTGTACTTTGGTATTATTTTTTATGCCGTGTACTCTTTCTTATGTTGTATACACGCAATTTAATAAATATATCTATCCTTACACTGCAGTGTTCCATTATAAAGCCACAGTGAAATTTCCGATTTCAAATATCAATTCTTTTTTTACAAAATCTTTATTATATCTGCCATTATCATCTTTAGATGATTTAATACGGATTCTATGCTGAAAACTCTCAGTATTAAATATTACATCGAACTTATCATATGTATCTCCCACAAAATTTAATTTGTGCAATATAGGATTTTTTTTATCTTTTTTTAAAAAATTCCACAAATATTCCCTTAAATTATTTTCTTCTTTAAATTTGATATCTAAGCTGAGTTCTATTTCAGTAACATCATCAGTGGGAAATGCATCAAGAGAATCTTTAGCCAACTCCACTAAGCATTTTGCTGATTGCTTTCCAAAAAGTTCTAATTGTTTTTGTTTTTTATATTTTAGTTTTATTTCTTTAATTGAATGCAATTTTTTTTCGAAATCTTGCTTATCAATAAGCTCAGGTAAAATATTAATTTCTTCCTTGAAATTTTCTTTGTAGTGTGACTGCAAGCATTGGTTTAGCTTTTTACTTGAAGAAAAAAGAATGAATTTTGTAGGAATCAAAACTCCAAAATATTGTTCATTTTGTTCAATTTGTTTTTTAGAACGCGGGTTAGGAACGCTTTGAAAGCCATTTTCGGAATCAATCACTTCAGGATTATAAGGACTTTCTTCTCCTGTTAAAACATAAACCCAATAGTAGGTACTTGATTCCACAAAAAGTTTTTCAATTGTTAAGGTAGCACATTGATTCTTCACGGTAAGAGTATACGTTCCTTCCTGCAAAAATTTATCGATACAATTTGTATTAACTAATTTTGAGTCTGTATCTATTTCATATTTATAAGAAAGGAAGTTAATGGTATTCATAAAGCTAACACAATTACAACGTTTATAGTCTTATGGGCGATAGATACTATCTAAGTTATCTCAGTGATTATGAAGTAGGTAGTTTGTATCTCAAATATCTCGTGTCTTTTAGAATCATTCAAGTGAAAGGTGGAGGCTATAAAATTTTAATTGTAGAAGCAATATGAGTTTTAGAAGATCTATTAAAAGCTGCTTAAGTTTAAAAGAAGTATGATCATCTTCCCAGCTTTTAAGTGGAGAAGAAATTAGGTTGCATCTTTGATTGTAATAACGACTTTTTTTCCAAGAACACTCAGTGTTTGCTCTAATGTTTGAAGCTTAGTTGGATAATTTGGATCAAGAATGCGTCTTGCTTCTGTTTCTTTTTTACCCAAACGATTAGCCAATTCTGTTTTTGTGATATTCGCTTCATTAAAGGCTTCTACCACTGCAAGTTTAAGAACATTCCATGCATCTACAGTAACCTCTACAAGGTCTTTATACTGTTGTGGCATTGGTAAAGGCAAACCACGCATAGAATAGCTCCGTAATGCTAAAGCTAAAGCTTCAACAGCATTCTCTAATGCCTCTGCTCTATTTTCTCCAGCTGTTATTGCTTCTGGTACATCTGGAAAGGTTACAATAAAACCACCGTCTGGATCAGATTCCAGTTTTGCTTGATAAGTGTATTCCATGTTTAGGTATCCTCGCCATAATCGAAATGCTTTTAAAACGAAAAATCAAAGCCATTGAGAGAGTAACTCATACCCTCAACTGCTTTTTTATTATTTTCACGTAAAGTGGGGTCAATTCACCAGATTTTATAACGGTTGTCTTGTCTCCAAAAGTTACCAAATAATATGACCCTTTGCCTGCATCAGGAGCTTCACTGTAATGAATGCCTCTATTTCTGGCTTCTTTACGTAATTCTCTAAGCAGTGCTTCTCGTTTCATTTAGCCTCCCCCTTTCTTTATAAAATGAATATCGCACAAAAAGGTTCGATAATCAACAATAAATCGAACAAAAAAGTTTGATACAGACTCTTAATGAAAGGATATTTATTGAAACGTTAAAAGCAGAAATAAGAAAGCCGTGCCATTTGTGTGACATGTTTTTTTGATGAATAATTTGTCAAATAATATTATAATATAATACTTAAAAAACTGTTATTAACAAACTGAAATAATTGAAAAAATAAGCAAATCATGTTAAGGTTTTCTATGTATTAAAATACAAATTTAAGGTAAGAAAAAACATGCTAAATAAAGTGACTTTAATCGGGCGCCTTGGTGCTAATCCCGAAAGCAAAACAATGAATTCTGGAGCAGAAATAGTCAATTTTAGTATAGCGACTTCTGAGAGCTATACAGATAAAAAACCAATCAAAAAGTAGAGAAAATAGAATGGCATTCCGTGGTGATTTTTAATCCACATTTAGCAAAAATTACACTTCAGTATCTCAACAAAGGTTCAAAGATTTACGTAGAAGGCAAATTACAAACACGCAAATGGCAAGATAAAAATGGGCATGACCGTTACACAACAGAGATTGTCTTACCACAATTCAAAGGCGAGTTGTATTTGCTTGATGCAAAGAAAGATCAATCAGCATCCCCTACCCCTTCACCCATTACTTCTCAAAATTATGCTATCGCTTCAGGTGCTCAAGATTATAGAACAGCTCTTAACGATAGTGTCCCATTCTGATTGATAACATATGACAAAGAGAAAAAAACGTACAAAACGCGGACGTCCTCGGATTAAAGGATGCATAAGAGAACCAAACGGACGCATCTCACGAGCAAAAACACCGCATGAACCCATGGATAAATTGGCAATTGAAATGCGTGCCAAACGCTTTGGCTTGACCATAGAAGAGGCTAAAAATCCGCTTTCCGGTACCTATATTGGGCGGCTTTATTTGCAAGGCGAAATCAATCAAGACCAATATGATGCTGCGCAAAAATATCTTGAAGTGAAAAACAATTACCTATGTGCAAAAGGATTGCCTAATGCAATTTATGATAACTTTACTCCTTCATCAAATGAGGAAGCACAAAACGGTGGATTGAAAGAGCAACTCATTGTTATGAAGAGACGAAAGAGATTATCAAAGAAACACAACACCTCTATAGACAGTATAATCTTTATGCTGCATTACAATATCTTGTTATAGAAGATCAATTGTTAACACATCTTGTTAGTTCTTTGCGTATTGTTCTTAATGCGCTTCATAAGCATTTTAGCCATTAAAAAAGAACTGACATCAGATGAAAAATCATTGCAAAATTAAAGCGTGATGGCTTTGAACTTATCAAAGTAAAAGGTTCTCATCATAAATTTAAAAAAGATGATAAGGTTGTTATCGTTCCACATCCTAAAAAAATCTTCCGATTGGTACAGCACGTTCTATCGCACAACAAGCAGGCTGGTTAAAAGAAGGAGAAGAAGAATGAAAAGATTTTTTGCTCTTGTTCATAAAGATGAAGAATCTGCTTTTGGTGTTCAGTTTCCTGATTTTGAGGGACTTTTTTCTGCTGCTGATGAGGAAGAAAATTTAATAGCAAATGCAACAGAAGCACTCCAGCTTTATTGTGAAGATATAGATAGAATGCCTATTCCTTCAAAATTTGAAGAAGTCATACAACGGGAATCTGTCAAAACAGCTTTGTCAGAAGGAGCTTTTTTAATACAAGTTCCTTTTATTGAAAATGATTCAAAAGTCATACGCACAAATATATCAATTGAACGAGGGATTTTACGTGCAATTGATAATTGTGCACAAAAGAGAGGTTTAACAAGATCTGCTTTTTTGGCAACAGCAGCCCGTCACGAGCTTAATATTTAGCTCATCAATCTGGAAAAATCTCTCACTCTCGATTTTTTTGCAAAAGCGTGTAATTGCATATGATCCGCAAACTATTAATGAAAATCAAAAGGCGGCAGGCAAACAAAACGCTATAGTTAAGAGGGATATAACTATCATTGATACTATATACATGGCATCTAATATTTCTGGACCTGTCATTACCTTTCCCTCCTATAATAATTTCACAATCATTTATAAAATCTAAAATATTTTAGAATATCCTATTTTAAAATAAAAAAAATACAAGATCATGATTTTTTTGTTGACATAGTGTAAAAAATCGTATTTAATGATGGTAGTGTATTAGTTTTATTGTGTCTAAAATTCAAAAATATCCCCAAAAATTCAGCAAAATGTCAAATTGAAGCGTGGCTAGAAAGCCC
>NZ_JBHIPB010000021.1:0-10200 GCF_042195825.1 Bartonella sp. AP40SXNS | reverse complement strand
ACCATCAAGAGACCACGGGGGTTTTCTTTTAAAAGTTCCCCAAGCTTTTCAACGGTCACATCATTGACAATAAAACGGGAGACATCATCATCATGCGCATTGTCTTTAGAGAGGGTTTCAGACAAAAGAGCACGGGCTGTTTCAAGATCTCTTTTTTTGATTGCTTTATGGGCTTGTTTTTTCTTTTCAGACTTGTCTAAAGTTTCAAGTATCTCTTCAATTTCTTGTCTCTCTTTCTGCTTTAGCCAGTCTTTATACCATTTCTTTTGAAGGCAAGTGATAGGAGTTAAAGCGGCTTGCATGGTAGGTGTTTTCATGGTTGAAGGTTGACCAATAAGAGCGCCCCAGAGATTAGGGACAATCTTCCAATCATCATGTTGTTTTGGAGCAATCCGCACGCCATTGCCGATGAGAGCAGCCAAGCCACACAAAGCAGCGACAGCCACAAAATCGAGAGGCGCTTGTTGACGGTCAGCAACGTCATAAACATAGCGACTTAAAGTTAAAGGCATTTGCGCAGCATGAAAAGACTCGACGGGTAAGAGAGTATATTCAAGTGGTTTTAATTCCCCCCAACCGTTTTGTTGCAATGCTTGTTTATAAGGAATGGCTTCTAAACAAGTCTTATCATTTAAAGAGCCATTATCGTTATCATTGCATGAAACATTTTGATTGTTGGTATCTATAATATTGTTTTTATTCTCTCTCATTTATTTATACCTTTCAGTATCAAAACATCATTGAAATCTAGACCGTAGGGGGCTTGCATGATAAAAACCTCAAAGCCTTGTCTATAGGCACGTGCAGCGAGGGTAAAACCTGCTTTACGCCCCGCATCATCGCCATCCATTGCAATTGTCAGACGGGCTTTGGTTTTGGGTAAATTCACATGCATCATGCCATGAGTTGAAAGGGACGCCCATAAATTCACGGGCTCTGTTAACAACCCAGACAGTAGAGCCAGACCGGTTTCAATGCCCTCACAAATGACCAGATGTTTTGGATTGTCTTGGCTTAAATGCACAGCACCACCCGTGACAGATCCCAACATGGCTTTTGCTGGTTTTTGGTCTGTTTTGCAGCCATTGGCTTGTAAAAAGGTTCTATGAATGGCAAAGGAGCCAGCCCCCTTAACAAGAGCAACCAACGCGGGGAGTGTAACTCCAGAGGGGTGTGGACATTTGCTATGAAAACGTAAATCAGCAGGCAAATCACATGTGATCCCCCGCATGCGTAAATAGGTTTCTGCTAAAGTATTTTTGATTGGTTGGCTTTGTTGCCAAATTGCTTTTGCTCTCTCTGCTTTCTGTTTTACTCGTTTGAGATCAGCACAACACTGTTTTGAGAAAGAAAGCGTATGATCATAAACTTGTTTACCAAGCAAGCCAATTCTAATAAGCGCTTGTATGATCTCTCTAAAAGAGCAGCCAGCATAACAATAGAGCAATAAACGCCCATCATTTCCATTAGAAATAGATAAACTAGGCAGCCTATCATCATGAGCAGGGCAACGGGCTGTTCCATAACGCCCATGCCAAGTACCACGCAAGGCACGTGTGATACCTTGCGCATTCTTAAAAGAACACATCATTTTTAATCCTATAACGTTGCGTCACAGGACGGATTGTGCTATCCTTAGATTGATGAGTTTGAGAAAGCCTTGTCCGTCCTTACGTGACAAGGTTTTTTTATGCCACGTCACTTTGACGTTGCTGTTTCGCTTGTTCGATTACATTCAAGAGATCCGATTGTAACCAACGGGATAAAAAACCAAATTTTAAAGGTTTTGGTAAAGAGCCATTGGTCACATGACGGCGGAATGTTGAGACACTCATATGAAGCAATTTTGCACTTTCACGGTCTGTTAAAAGAAGATCATTTTCTGTCATTCTAAAATCCTTTCATAATAAAAAATAGAACCAAATCATACCTATTTATTAAGCACATTTTGGTTTATTTTTGAAGGTATTTTATTTATAGAAAACAATATTTTATCATACAATTTTTTATGTGATAAATTATGAGTCTAATTGAGAGCGAATGAGAGAGAAGAGAGAGAAAGTTATCCACAGATCATGGGGTTATGCACCCCATATCTTAAGATTGACCGGTGACATAAGCCGCCCATTTATCCATATAGACACGGCGCTGTTCTAAATAGTCAGTACGACGATAGGCACGTTCTACTTGTCCTCCTACCGTATGACTTAGAATAGTTTCAGCGACCTCATAGGGGGCATCGGTTGTTTCAGCAGGCCAATCGCGTAAACTAGAACGAAATCCATGCGGGCAGGCATCAAGTCTAGTCTGTTGCATATATTGAGCCATACAATTTACAGCAAGAGGACCGCGACCTTTAGCAGAAAAAAGGAAACCATTGCGAGACAAAGGACGTGCTTCTTTAATCACTTCTAATGCTTCTGCTGATAAAGGCACGCGAAATTCTGTTGTAGCATCACGTCTACCTTTCATATTCTCAGCAGGTATGGTCCAGATATCACCTTCAATTTGATCTTCACGAATATGACGCAAAGGATTGGTACGAACCCCTGTAAGGATAAGCAAACGTAAAGCCAGTTGTGTTATGGTTGTTGTTTGGCAGAGTGACTGATAAAAGGCAGGTACCTTCTTCCAATTCATAGCCGGAAAGTTTTTTGCTTTATGGCGTTGTTTACCTAAAAGAGCGCGTGCTTTTTCTGTTGCTTGTAAATCAACATTCAATCCTAATGCAGCCGCATGTTTGAGACAAAGATTAAGACGTATGAGTGCTTTCTCTGCTGTTGCAGCTTTTGTATGCCAAATGGGGGCAAGCGTGTTGCGTATCTCTGTTTGGGTAATCTCAGAAACGGGTAAACAGCCTAATTTAGGGAGAATGTAAAGCCGCAAAGGTGTATGACTGCTTTTTTTAAAGTACCTTACTCTTTTGTTAGCTAGTGTTCTTAACGCTAGGGTATGGGGGACGGATTATCGAGATCTGTTGTACCTAAAAAGTATTTTCATTTGTTTTCAGATGTTTATTCGTTACAACACAATAGCTAAGTACAGAGAAACCAGGATCGAAAATGCGTGCAATGCTGTGCGACAAGGGAAAATAAGGCGATAGCTGCACCGTCTGATCCGCCTCAATAAAAATAAATTAGCCATTGGCTAATCTTCTGTAAACCAATAGACGACAAATCAGCAAAAATGAGAATCTAGAAAATTAAGTAGATCCTGACCCTAAATCTCTTTTTCTTATTTACATCGTTTTATTTTAATGATACGCATGAAGTATCATGCGGGTTAGCTTAAATTTCATGGGGGATAAATTAGCATGTATAATTCTTTGTTACTTAATAAAGTCAATTTGCTAAAATTGGAAGGAAATTATAGAAAGTTTTATAATATAAATAGGATACGAGGTTCCTATCCTTTAGCCTGTACTGGGGAAAATTTACATAAAACAGTTACGGTGTGGTGTAGTAATGATTATTTAGGGCAGGCACAAAACCCTGAAGTTCTAATGAAGATGCGTGAGGCTCTTGATAAATATGGGGCAGGTGCTGGTGGATCGCGTAACATTGGTGGGACCTATGATTTACTTTTTGCCCTCGAAGAGAGTTTGGCGGACTGGCATGGAAAAGCGAGCGCTCTTGTCTTTCCCACGGGATATAGTTCTAATGATGCGACTTTACAATGTCTTCTGCGCTTATTTAGTGATTGTGTAGTTTTTTCAGATGCACAGAATCATGCTTCTTTAATAAATGGCATCAAGGCTTCTGGAGTATCAAAAGTTATCTTTAGACATAATGATGTAAATCATCTTGCAGAAGAATTGGCCCGTTATCCAATAGAGCAACCTAAGCTGATCGTCTTTGAATCTGTATATTCAATGGACGGTGATGTTGCTCCTATTAGGGAAATTGTAGCTTTAGCAAAAAAACATAATTGTTTTACTTTTTTGGATGAAGTTCATGCAATTGGCATGTATGGCCCCCGTGGTGCAGGGATTTCAGCAGAGCTAGGGGTAGATTCTCACATTGATATTATTCAAGGCACTTTAGCTAAGGCTGTCGGTGTGGTAGGCGGTTACATAGCAAGCAGTCGCGCAGTAATAGACGCTGTAAGATCATTTGCTTCTGGCTTTATTTTTACTACATCAATGCCCCCCTGTGGTAGCTGCTGGCTGTTTAGCTAGTATAGAATATTTGAAACGATCAAATACAGAACGCATCAAATTAAAGGAAAAAACAACAATTTTACGAGATAAATTAAGAGCAGCTCAGATACGTGTTCTAGAAACTGCCTGTCTCCACATTTTACCTATTATTGTGGGCTCTACAGAAAAATGTATGCTGGCAGCTGAACTCTTATATAGCAAGTATAATATTTATCTTCAACCCATAAATTCGCCATCAGTGCCACAGGGGACTGAAAGATTTAGAGTAAATGTTACACCCAACCATACAGTAGATGATATTTTACATTTGGTTAGTGCCTTAACGAAGGTGTTTGAAGATTTGGATATTCCCTTTATGGAACCGCAATGTGCCAAAGAGAGCGCAGCAAATGTGTAGTACGTTTTATATTAAACCGGCATCCTCATTAGATATAGAGAAGTTGATTAATTTAAGAGCGTTTCTGCTTGATGATGGTTTTAGTAATTATGCTTCTTCGAACACTGAGGATTCTACGGCGTGGAAAAACAGTTATAGAATGTGGTTGCAAGTTTTGTTTGCGAATTCTTTTTCTAAAAAAATTGTATTTGGAGCCTATAATCAAGATGATCTAATCGGTTGTAGTACCGGTCTCATTGATGAGAGAGCTCCCTCTACAGGTTCTTTAAATGGATTGACAGGCTGGATTCAATCAGTAGTGGTAGAACCGACATGGCGGAGGAAAGGCGTTGGAGATAAGTTGATTGCTTTCCAGCTTAATTGGTTTCGTAATAATAGAGTCACTAAAGTTTTCTTGCAAAGCACTAATAATGCCATTTCTTTTTATAAGAAAGCTGGCTGGCAGGAAACTGGCGAAACATTGTTTTATAAACAAATTGATTAGGAGATTTGTATGCGTGCTTTGATCATTGGATTAGGTTATGCAGGGAATCGATATCTGAGAGCTTTTCAAAATGCAAGAGTGGTTGGGCTTGACGATATAAAATTAGCTTATCATTCTCGTGGAGGGCGATGCATTGATTTGCCTTATTATGCATCTTTAGAACAAGCCCTGAATGAATTTAATCCTAATGTTATAGTCCTGTCGGTAACTGATGGACATCATTATGAAATTATTAAAAAATTAAATAATTATAGAGGATTTGTCATTTGTGAAAAACCTTTAGTGGCCCACCAAGATGACCTAGATACAGTACAGCTAAGCTTAAAAAAAACAGCAGGTTTCTGCTTAGATATGGTTGAACGGTATTCAGAATGTTCCACCTTGTTAAGAAATTTTGTTAAAACTGAGAAGCTTAAGCCTTTGAGAGTAAATTTTTATTGGGGAAAAGACCGCTTATATGATCCGCGGCCAACTACTGGGATTGGAAGCGAAATTATTCATCCTTTAGATCTTATACAATGGATTTTGCGTAAGAAAATTTTGGTTTCTACTGCAGCAGGCATTACATCAGATTTTGCTGTTAATAGCAAGTCATTGCTCGATAGTGTCTTTTTAGTGGGGAATGTTTGTCACGCTACATGTACAGGTTATAGTAGTTTTGTCAATATCGTAAGGCAAAGAACAGTAGATTTTACATTTGTCAATAAAAATGAAGAGCTCATATTCGCTCATATGGTTTTTGACACACCGAATTGGGATCAGGATTATTTAAAAATTTGGCATAAAGGGCAAGATAACTCCCCGTTGGTAGAACATTGTACCAAAGTAGATATCGAAAATAGTAAATTGCATACTATTGTTAAGCTAACTAGACAGGTTGAGGATGTTTTAAATTTTTTACTGCATGGGCAGGAACCAGCTGTGAATTTTACAAGTCTTGAAGAATCTATCGAGTTACAAAAGATGTTGAATCTGATAAATGCTGAAACTCAGACGCATATGTCTCCATCTCTATTAATAGGAGATCCCCAGAAATTCATTGCCGTTAATGCAAATTTAGAGCAGTTGGGCTAAACATGTATAAGCTTATCTTTTTAGGATTGGGTATGTTGGCTTTGGGATTAGATGCCTATGTCGTGGCAGGAATTATACCTCAGATCAGCAAGACCTTTCAGATTTCGCAAGGGCAGGCTGGCCAAGCCGTTACAGTTTTTACATTTTTCTATGCAATTTCTGCGCCTCTTTTTACGACTTTGCTAGCTGGAAAATCGATTAAAAAGATCCTGTTTTCTTCTTTATGTTTTTTCTTAGTTGCGAATATAGTGAGCAGTTTAGCATCTAATTTCATGTATTTTTTTGTTTCCCGTTTATTTGCTGGCATTGGTGCAGGCTTATTTTCTCCTATGGCAATGTCGGCAGCTGTCAGCCTTGTTGGAGAAAATCAAAAGGGCCGTGCTTTAGGATTTACACTTGGGGGCATGAGTTGTGGTACCGTTCTTGGCGTTCCTTTAGGTTTGTGGTTGAGCGAACTTTATAGTTGGCATTATGTTTTCTGGCTTGTCGTTGTTGTGAGTGCAATTGCTTTGCTTGGTTTGGCACGTTATTTGCCGATGATTACTTTGGTGCCACCGCCATCGCTGCGCGCACGTTTTGCAGTTTTAGTCGATAAAAAAGTGGCGCTTACTGTTTTGATTACTTTTCTTACTGCAGTGGCAAGTTTAGGAACTTATACCTATATTACATCTATCATGGCTGTAGGCGATGCTATGACAAATATAATGCCCGCTTTATGGGTATGGGGACTTGGCGGTGTATTGGGCAGTTTTGGGGTAGGAATTTTATTGGATAAAATTCAAAAAAACTCTCTTATTCTTTTCTTTATTCTTCTGCTTTTACTCCTTTCGCTTATGAGCTTGGGTTTTGCTTCGCTTTTAGGGCAGTTTGTATTCATTCCGTTCTTTTTATGGGGGATGATGGGGTGGTCTTCTTTAGCACCACAACAACAAGTACTTGTAGAAGCACAACCTAACCATGCTAGCGCTGTGTTAGGATTAAATAGTTCGGCTAATTATATGGGCAGTGCCTGTGGTGCCTTTGCTGGCGGTTTGCTCTTAGCTTCTGGTTTCCAGCCAAATTTGTTGCCCTTTATGGCAGCAGCAGTGCTTTTCTTTGCGCTGGTTGGACTCTGTAAACGAAAACTAAGCGATAATTAAAGAAATAAAGAGAAATCTTAGAACGGTTAGTCTATGTCATTAAGCTCTTTTTTATAAAATATTAACCTTTGCAGTTCCCAATTAAGTTTGAACTGGCTGCGCTCTGCTACAAACGTTGAATAGTTTTTATTGCTTATGAGAAAGACAGCTTTCTTCAAAATCTCGCTGGAGGACTAGTATGACTTATAGATTAGCAAACCACAAATAGCTGTTTTCTATGCAAGTTAAGGCTCATAGAAGCCTTTTGAAGTACCGTGTTTTTTAGCGAGTATTCTCAAAACTAGGGCATAGGAAGCGGGATGGTCGAGCTTTGTTCACCATAAAAAGTTATTTTCGTTTTTTTCAGATGTTTATTCGTCACAACACAATGGTAAGTATAGAGAAATCAGGCTCAAAGGGTGCCAATACACAGCCATTGATTTAAAAAAATTTACTTTTGCTCAAAATAGCATAATTTCAAAAACTTAGCATTTGCAAGTTTTTTTACTCTTTACAATTGACTTGCCTTTTATAAAACGCCCTGTTTCTCTTTGTTTCTTCTCCTATATTATTCATCTTTATTTTCATATGTCATGCTGGTTCGTTTCGAACGCTTTAATATCTTTAAATCCACATTTAGAAAAAATAATATGTTTTCTGTAAGAGATTGTAACGTAGCACAGTGATGATAGGCAGGTGTTTTCTATTCGAGGATTCACCAACAATGGCACCCCAGAGATTAGGAACAATTTTCCAATTGGCATATTGTTTTGGAGCAATCCGCACGCCATTACCAATGACAGCAGCTAAAGCACATAAAGCAGAGACAGCAATAAAATCCATAGGAGCTTGTTGACGCTCTGAAACGTCATAAACATAATCCATGAATGGCATGGGGAGTTGTAATGGGTCAAAAGGCTTGACGGGTAAAAGAGCAGCCGTGATAGGCTTTATTTCCCCCCAACCATTTTGTTGCAATGCTTGTTTATAAGGAATGGCTTCTAAACAAGTATTATCGTTTAAAGAAACATTATCGTTATCATTGAATGAAACATTTTGATTGTTGGTATCTACAATATTGTTTTTATTTTCTCTCATTTATTTATACCTTTCATAATTAAAAAATCATTGAAATCTAGACCGTAGGGGGCTTGCATCATAAAGACCTCAAAGCCTTGGTTATAAGCACGCTTTGCTAGGTTAAAACCTGCTTTACGACCCGCATCATCGCCATCCATTGCAATGGTGAGACGTGCTTTTGTAGGAGATAAATTCAAACGCATCATGCCATGGGTTGAAAGAGACGCCCATAAATTAACGGGCTCTGATAACAAACCAGACAGCAGAGCCAGACCAGTTTCAATGCCCTCACAAACAACAAGATGCCGATCATTGCCTTGACTTAAATGCACAGCACCTCCCGTTACAGATCCCAACATAGCTTTTGCTGGTGACAAATTCGTTTTGCAGCCATTGTCTTTTAAAAAGGTTCTATGAATTGCAAAGGAACCAGCTCCCTTAACAAGAGCAACCAACGCGGGTAGTGTCATCCCAGATGGGTGCGGACATTTGTCATGAAAGCGTAGATCAGACGGCAATTCACATGTAATCCCCCGCGCGCATAAATAGGTCTCAGCTAAAGTATTTTTGATTGGTTGACTTTGTTGCCAAATTGCTTTTGCTCTCTCTGCTTTCTGTTTTACTCGTTTGAGATCAGCACAACACTGTTTTGAGAAAGAAAGCGTATGATCATAAACTTGTTTACCAAGCAAGCCAATTCTAATAAGCGCTTGTATGATCTCTCTAAAAGAGCAGCCAGCATAACAATAGAGCAATAAACGCCCATCATTTCCATTAGAAATAGATAAACTAGGCAGCCTATCATCATGAGCAGGGCAACGGGCTGTTCCATAACGCCCATGCCAAGTACCACGCAAGGCACGTGTGATACCTTGCGCATTCTTAAAAGAACACATCATTTTTAATCCTATAACGTTGCGTCACAGGACGGATTGTGCTATCCTTAGATTGATGAGTTTGAGAAAGCCTTGTCCGTCCTTACGTGACAAGGTTTTTTTATGCCACGTCACTTTGACGTTGCTGTTTCGCTTGTTCGATTACATTCAAGAGATCCGATTGTAACCAACGGGATAAAAAACCAAATTTTAAAGGTTTTGGTAAAGAGCCATTGGTCACATGACGGCGGAATGTTGAGACACTCATATGAAGCAATTTTGCACTTTCACGGTCTGTTAAAAGAAGATCATTTTCTGTCATTCTAAAATCCTTTCATAATAAAAAATAGAACCAAATCATACCTATTTATTAAGCACATTTTGGTTTATTTTTGAAGGTATTTTATTTATAGAAAACAATATTTTATCATACAATTTTTTATGTGATAAATTATGAGTCTAATTGAGAGCGAATGAGAGAGAAGAGAGAGAAAGTTATCCACAGATCATGGGGTTATGCACCCCATATCTTAAGATTGACCGGTGACATAAGCCGCCCATTTATCCATATAGACACGGCGCTGTTCTAAATAATCAGTACGACGATAGGCACGCTCTACTTTACCGCCTACCGTATGACTTAAAATGGTTTCAGCGACCTCATAGGGGGCATCGGTTGTTTCAGCGAGCCAATTGCGTAAACTAGAGCGAAAGCCATGCGGGCAGGCTTCAAGTCCAATACGTTTCATATATTGAGCCATACACCTATGCGCGAGGAGACCACGACCTGTTGCAGAAAAGAAGAAATCATTGCGTGATAAAAGGCGCGCTTGTTTTAAAATGTCTAATGCTTCAGATGATAGGGGTACACGAAACTCTTTTGTTGTATCACGCTTTCCTTTCATATTTTCAGCAGGGATAGTCCATATATCATCCTCAACTTGATCTTTATGGATATGACATAAAGGAAAAGTACGAACGCCTGTCAGAATAAGCAAACGTAAAGCCAGTTG
>NZ_JBHIPB010000020.1:0-11752 GCF_042195825.1 Bartonella sp. AP40SXNS | reverse complement strand
CATCACCTTATGACAGAAGCTTTCACAAGCCTCTTGATACGTCTCATACCGTTATGAATGATAGTGTTCCTTTTTAAATAAAAGGCGGTGTTATGAAAAAAAATAAAAAGAGGGGACGCCCTAAAATAGCAGGGCAGGTAAGAGAACCAAACGGACGTATATCACGTGCAAAAGCACCGCGTGAAGCCGTTGATAAATTGGCAATAGAAATGCGTGCAAAGTGCTTTGGTTTAACGCTACAGGAAGCAAAAAATCCGCTCTCTGGTACCTATATCGGGCGGCTTTGTTTACAAGGCGTGCTTACACAAGAGCAATATGACGCCGCGCAACAGTACCTACAGATAAGAAACGATTACCTTTGTGCAAAAGGCTTGCCTAATGCGATTTATGACGAAATGCCGTCATCTTCAGATGATAAGGCAAGAGATAAATGGGTAGCATTTGCAACAGAGCAGTTTATCAACACGCAAGAGGCACTAAAAGAAGCCCAATGCCTCTATAGACAGTATAATCTTTATGCAGCACTACAGTACCTCGTGGTAGAAGATCAAATGCTACCATATCTTGTGAATTCATTACGTGTTTCTCTTAATGCTCTTCAGAAACATTTTGATCGTAAATGACAATCTCTATTACGGTTTCATTATATTGTATATCGTTTGTAAGTTTCTGCAAAATTCAATGGATTCCTTTAAACCTTTATGATCATTTGTTTTCACTTGATATACTAGGTTATTTACTTGTTCTTTTCTGAAATCGTAACGCTTAAGAAATTTTTTTGCATAATAAATCATTGGATCCTCGTTATCATTGACCACGTCGTATGCCCACATCAAATCGCTTTCACTCCAATCATATTCATCGCGTAAACGCTTTATTACATTGGGTAGATCCATTTGCGACATCTCCTTATTATAATCACCCCGCAATATACTCACAATGGATGCACAACCAACAACTAATATGTGACGATACAATATATATTCCTGTTTAAAAAACGAATATTCTGTGCCCATGATGAGTGAAAGTTCTTCTGCTTTGCGTATCTTTTCAGAATGCATAGAGCCAATATATGATTCACTTACGTATTTGTTGTAAAGTTGATTATACTTCTCTTTAGTATCTACACTTGTAAACATACGCGTCAATTTGTCTATAAATCCAAATGACGCTGATGCAGGTAGCGCTGATATAGAAAAGAAAGCTATAAATGTTATGATGCGTGTTATGAATAATGATTTCATCATTTTAAATCCCTAAATTATTATAAGCGCTGTTTAACCGATTCCCTTTGAAATTATCAATATGTGTTATTTTAGTGTTGACAAAGTGTAGCAAATCGTATTTAATGACATTGCTGTACTTAGGTGTATTGTATCTAAACGAGGGACAGTGCAGTTTGGAATCCCCGCAAATGCGGGGTTTTTTATTATCTGGAGGGCGTATTTTATGACATCAGAAAATACACAGCAGGCTCCACAACCCATTAAAAAGCGTATACCACCAAAGGCAGGTCAAGGGCGTGTCAAAGGCGTTCCAAATAAAGTGACGCGCATTTTAAAAGAAGCAGTGGTTAAGGCTGCTGAGAATGCTGGGAATAAAATTGGCAAGGATGGTTTGATTTCTTATTTGGAAAAGCAGGCTATGGAATGCCCCGCTGCTTATTTAGCGTTGCTTGGTAAGGTGTTGCCTTTACAGGTAACAGGTGAAGATGGGGGAGCCATTAAGATCATAACGCGTGTAGAAATTGCTCCTTTAACAATGAATGACGACAAGACAGATTAAGATTGTACCAAAACTTATCCCTATTTTTGATGGGGATGCTTTGGTACGAGCGGCGTGGGGTGGACGAGGGTCTGGAAAGACAAGATCATTTGCATTGATGGCGGCTTTAAAAGGCTATCAATTTGGTATGCAGGGGATATCGGGGACCATTCTTTGTGCACGTCAGTTTCAGAATTCTTTGGCAGAAAGTTCATTGGAGGAGATTAAGCGCGCCATTGAAGCGCACGACTTTTTAAAGGACTATTACAAGGTTGGGGAGTCGTCGATTAAATCGATAGATGGTCGCGTAGCCTTTCAGTTTTCTGGTCTGGACCGTAATATTGCGAGCATTAAATCGATGGGGCGCATTTTGCTTTGTTGGGTTGATGAAGCAGAGCCGGTAACAGAGACGGCTTGGCAAACGCTTATACCGACTTTGCGAGAAGAAGGAGAGGGATGGCGGGCAGAATTATGGGTGACATGGAACCCGTTGCGAGAGAATGCCCCCGTTGAGAAGCGGTTTCGCTTTTCAGACAATGAGGCAATCAAGCGTGTTGAGATCAACTGGTCAGACAATCCGAAGTTTCCCAAGATCTTGAATGAAGCGCGGCTTGATGATCTGAGAAACCGTCCAGAGACCTATAAGCATATCTGGGAAGGGGCTTATCTTACAGCGGTTCAAGGCGCTTATTATCAGAAAGAGATGTTGGCAGCCGAGCAGGAGGGGCGGATAGGGCGTGTTGCTCGTGACCCTTTAATGCAAATACGTGCTTTTTGGGATATTGGGGGGACAGGCGCCAAGGCAGATGCCACGGCGATATGGATAGCACAGTTTGTGGGGCGAGAAATTAGAGTGCTTAATTATTACGAAGCACAGGGACAGCCATTATCCGAGCACATAGGCTGGTTACGTCAGAATGGCTATGAGAAGGCATTGATGGTTTTGCCTCATGACGGTGCGACCAGAGACCGTGTGCACAATGTGAGTTTTGAAAGTGCTTTAAATGATGCGGGTTTTGAAACGCAAGTGATCCCTAATCAAGGGGCAGGGGCGGTTAAGATGCGTATCGAGGCGGTGCGACGTATTTTGCCGTCTGTTTGGTTTAATGAAGAGACAACCGTAGCGGGTCGTAAAGCACTGAATTGGTATCATGAGAAATGGGATGAGAAGCGTAATATTGGTTTAGGCGCTGAGCATGATTGGTCCAGTCATGGTGCGGATGCCTTTGGGTTAATGTGTGTGGGGTATGAACAGCCGATGCAAAAACAGAAGAGACCAGCTTATAGTGGTAGAGAAACTTATGAGAGCACGTCATGGATGGCAGAATGATGCATAATGAAGAGCATTTAGAGAAAGAAAGTAACGCATCAGATTTGTCGACAGAAGGTTTGTTTCGCAAGCTTGTCAGCTGGTGACAAGCTATTGATTTATAATGATAATCTAGCGTTATTCATATTGAGTTAAAGACCCGAATAACGTAAGATTCTCTTATTTCAAATCTGTTTATATTGAATCAATCAAAACCACTCGTTTGCACATAGCAAGTGGGATGAGTGTGTGGATAAAATTTGTATAAGAAAGGACTTAAAATGGCTCTTATGAACCGTCTTAATGCAAGATCTGTTGCAACATTAGGGGCTGGCAAATATAACGATGGTGCCGGCTTGTTACTTCACAAGCGTAAAGATGGAGGTGCTCAATGGATTTACCGTTATACCATTCATGGGCGCCGTCGTGAAATGGGCTTGGGGGCATTGCGAAACGTTTCTTTAAAAAAAGCGCGTGAATTGGCAAATCAATGGCGTTCTGTTTTGCATGAGGGTCGTGACCCTATTAAAGAACGCAATAAACAAAAGCGTGAAGCAATAAGCAATCTCCATTATTTAAAAGATATTGCCGTGGATGCTTTTGAAAGTCGTAAAGCTGAATTAAAAGGGGATGGAAAAGACGGACATTGGTTTTTACCATTACGTCTTCATATTCTCCCCAAATTAGGCTGTTTACCCGTTTCAGAAATTACCCAAACTGAGATACGCAATACTCTTGCTCCTATCTGGCATACAAAAGCTGGAACAGCTAATAGAGCTCTTAATCGTCTTAATATATGTCTCAAACATGCGGCTGCACTAGGATTGGATGTTGATTTACAAGCAACAGAAAAAGCACGTGCTCTCTTAGGCAAACAACGTCATAAAACGCAAAACATGCCCGCAATGGATTGGAAAGAGGTCCCTGCCTTTTATAAAACACTTTGCCAAACAACAATCCTAACACAACTGGCTTTGCGTTTGCTTATTTTGACAGGAGTTCGTACTTTTCCTTTGCGTCATATTCGTGAAGGTCAAATTGAAGATGATGTCTGGACAATTCCTGCTGAAAATATTAAAGGAAAGCGTGATACTACAACAGAATTTCGCGTCCCCTTATCAAAAGAAGCGCTGAAAATTATTGAACAAGCTCGTTGTATTTCTAAAAGTGATTTTCTTTTTTCTCCTACCGGTCGCGGTCCTCTTTCACATACGATGATGGCTTGGTATATGAGAAAAAATAAAATTGAAGCATGCCCGCATGGTTTTCGTTCTAGTTTACGCAATTGGCTTGCTGAAACAACCGATGCTTCCTATGAGGTTGCTGAAACTATTCTAAGTCATACAGTCGGAGGACAAGTAGAGCGTGCTTATCGTCGTACGGACTATCTAGAACAGCGCCGTGTTTATATGGATAAATGGGCGGCTTATGTCACTGGTCAATCTTAAGATATGGGGTGAATAACCCCATGATCTGTGGATAACTTTCTCTCTCTTCTCTCTCATTCTTTCTCAATAAGAGTCATAAATTATCACATCACAAATTATATGATAAAATATTGTTTTCTATGAATAAAACATCTTTCTAAATGAACCAAAATGTGGTTAATAAATGATTATGATTTGTTTTTGTTTTTATAGTGAAAGGATTTTAGAATGACAGAAAATGATATTCTTTTAACAGACCGTGAAAGTGCAAAATTGCTTCATATGAGTGTCTCAACTTTCCGCCGTCATGTAACCAATGGCTCTTTACCAAAACCTTTAAAATTTGGTTTTTTATCGCGTTGGTTACAATCGGATCTTTTGAATGTCATCGAACAAGCAAAACAGCAACGTCAAAGTGACGCGGCATAAAAAAACCTTGTCACGTAAGGACGGACAAGGCTTTCTCAAACTCATCACTCTAAAGATAGCACAATCCGTCCTATGACGCAACGTTATAGGATTAAAAATGATGTGTTCTTTTAAGAATGCGCAAGGTATCACACGTGCCTTGCGCGGGGTTTGGCATGGGCGTTATGGAACAGCCCGTTGCCCTGCTCATGATGATAGGCTGCCTAGCTTATCCCTTACCAATGGACATGATGGGCGCCTTTTACTCACTTGTTATGCTGGCTGCTCTTTTAGAGAGATCATACAAGCGCTCATCAGAATTGGCTTGCTTGGAAAACAAGCCTTTTTTGATAAAGCTTATGATCACGCTCTTTCTTTATCAAAACAGATTTCTGCTGATCTCAAACGAGCAAAACAGAAAGCAGAGAGAGCAAAAGCAATTTGGCAACAAAGCCAACCAATCAAAAATACTTTAGCAGAAACCTATTTACGTATGCGGGGTATTACATGTGATTTGCCTGCTGATTTACGTTTTCATAGCAAATGTCCACACCCCTCTGGGGGTACATTGCCCGCGTTGGTTGCTCTTGTTAAGGGGGCTGGTTCCTTTGCCATTCATAGAACCTTTTTAAAAGACAATGGCTGCAAAACAGATCAGAAACCAGCAAAAGCCATGTTGGGATCTGTAACGGGTGGTGGGGTGCATTTAAGCCAAGCCAATCCAAAACATCTGGTCATTTGTGAAGGCATTGAAACCGGTCTGGCTCTTTTGTCTGGGTTGTTATCAGAGCCCGTTAATTTATGGGCTTCTCTTTCAACCAGTGGCATGATGCGTGTGAATTTACCCCCTACAAAAGGACGTCTGACAATTGCAATGGACGGCGATGATGCGGGTCGTAAAGCAGGTTTTACCCTAGCTGCACGTGCCTATAGCCATGGCTTTGAGGTCTTTATGATGCAAGCTCCAAAAGGAACCGATTTTAATAACGTATTACTTTCTTAAAAGAGGGAAACTATGAAAGATAGTAATTTACAAAACAATAATGAAAATACTCCCGTCAATGATAACGATAATGTCTCTTTAAACGAAAATACTTGTTTAAAAGCCATTTCTTATGAACAAGCCTTGCAACAAAATGGTTGGGGGCAATTACAACCGATTGCTACGGCTCTCTTACCCGTCGAGCCTTTTAAAATATTCCTGCTTCCAACACCATTAATAAACTATGTTTATGACGTTGCTGATATTCAACAATCTTCTATCGATTTTGTTGCTGTTTCTGCTTTATGTGGATTGTCTGCTGTCATTGGAAATGGCGTGCGGGTTTCTCCAAAACAACATGCCAATTGGAAAATTGTTCCTAATCTCTGGGGTGCCATTGTGGGGGAACCTTCAACTATGAAAACAGATACCATGGAAGCTGCTTTAGCACCTCTTGATGTTTTTCAAGAGGAATGGCATCAAGAATGGTTAAAGAAGAAAAAACAGCAAGAAACAAAAGATATTCTTATTGAATTAGACAAAAGAGAAAAGAAAAAACAAGCCTACAAAGCACTCAAAGATCAAGACGAGGAACAAGCCCTTGCTCTTCTTTCTCAATCTCTTGAACATAAAGAAAGTGAGGAAGATGACACGCTTAATAAACGACGTCTTATTGTCAACGATGTGACCGTCGAAAAGCTTGGGGAATTGTTAAAAGAAAACCCCCGTGGTCTCTTGTTGGTTCGTGATGAATTATCTGGTTTTTTATCCGATTTGGAACGGAAGGAATATCAATCAGACCGTTCTTTTTATCTAACAGCTTTTAATGGCAAAAAATCATACACCTATGACCGTATAGGACGTGGAACCATTTTTATTCCCAATGCAACCATTTCCATTATTGGGGGCATTCAACCTTCACGGATTATTCCCATTATTCAAGCAATGCACCATGGAACAAATAATGACGGCTTATTGCAACGGTTTCAAATGCTGGTGTGGCCCGATGAACGAAAAGAGCGGTTATGGGTTGATAGACCTCCCAATCAAAAGGCATGGGAAAGTTATCAAGGAATTTTTCGTTCTCTTTATGATAAACCATTAGGATCACCAAAACACCCTATTACCATACGCTTTTCTGCTGAAGCTCAAGAAATGTTTCGTGTATGGTGGGAAAATTTTCAAAGAACAATCAAAGGAGGTCATTTCTCATCAAGTTTACAAGCGCATCTTTTGAAAATGAATAAAACCATACCAACCCTTGCATTGATTTTTGAATTGAGTGAAGGGGGGCGTTTTGAAATCAATAGAGATGCCCTTGAGAGAGCCTTATATTGGGAAGAATATCTGATAAGTCATGCAAAACGTCTTTATGCGGCGAATGATACATTAACAGCAGAGCGTGCAAAATTAATTGTAGAGCGCTGTGATCTTTTACCCAATGTTTTTACGGCAAGAGATATCTATAGACGGTGTTGGAGATCTTTAAAAGACAATCAAGCCGTTAAGCAAGCTTTAGAGCTTTTATGTCGTTGTAACTATATTCGTGAATTTCCTATAGAGGGGAATGAATTAGGTCGGCGTCCTGATAGACGGTATGAATGGAATCCTTTGGTTAAAAACAACAGCATAAAACAATAAAGAAATCTCTTTTGAAGTCTTTAAGACAACCACGCAAAACTCTTTTTATGGCATTCTCATCAAGGAACTTTTTTCCAAAAGCAAATGATCTGAGTGACCTTATCAGAAGAGTTTTGTCAGTCTTGTCAGTTCATTCTAGCTCCTATATTATTTTTTTTAAATGAGAGAAAATTAAAAACATTATATTTCAATATGTTAGTATTTTAACGATACAACCTATATCGACAATACAACCTTAAATACAATCCATAATATATATTTGTCAGTTTGTGTCTGTAAATTGAACTAACAAACTAGATTATTTTAGTGACTCATAAAACCTATCAAAATAATCATTATGATATTTTAAAAGCACATGCTTCATTTGTCTTTTTCCATAAAATAAACAGCAAATTTCACTATTTTGCTGATCTGATCTCTCTCATGGGCTGCGGATAAACAGCATTTAAAAAACTCTTTTGAAAAAATTATCGGCTTTTTTAGCATTTTTCTGCATTTTTTCTCAATTCGTTCAAAATGGATTTAATAAGCTTCATTTTAATTCTTTTGAAGAGACTTAAACCCCTTATACGAAAACGGAACTCTGTTGTAACGGGGCGTGAACTGGATCATTTGCACGTGAATTATGAAACTGTAAAACCTTATCCCGTAACCTTTAAAAAAGGTAATCCAAAAGTTACAGAGATCTCTAATCCGAAAAATTCTATTATGTAACTGAAATGAAATTCGCAAAAGCAACTAAAGAGAAAGATAAAACCACTGTTATTTATAATAACAATATCACAATAACAGATATCCCTCTTGACGCTTGTGAGTATATCGTTAATGGTAAACTCGCTCTTGAATGGGTTATGGGGCGTCAATGTGTTAAGACTGATAAAAAGAGTGGTATTGTTAATGATGCCAATCGTTATGCTGTTGAAACCATTGGCAACCCTGCACCCTCTAGAGTTATTTCAGAGGGTTATTACCGTAAGTTTAGAGACAATG
The DNA here is from genome assembly GCF_042195825.1 of Bartonella sp. AP40SXNS. Classification (NCBI taxonomy): domain Bacteria; kingdom Pseudomonadati; phylum Pseudomonadota; class Alphaproteobacteria; order Hyphomicrobiales; family Bartonellaceae; genus Bartonella; species Bartonella sp. AP40SXNS. Next base: position 3,231 of record NZ_JBHIPB010000020.1, on the reverse strand, counting down.
AAAATTGTTAAGAACTTACCAAAATTAGAAATTAGAGAAACTGAATAGACTTGGCTTGCTAAACTCACAAAGGGGTATAGAATCTTATAACCATAATCTATACCTCTCTTGTTAAGTTGATTAGATACAATCTTTAAAAGGAGTGTTTATATACATTATTCTAAAAAGAAGAAACTTACACTTTTAAATACTCTACTTTGAATTGCTTTAAGACTTTTAAGAAATCCCATCTTAAAGTGAATACGCTTCTTTTACATTGCCTTTAAAAGGTTAAACCGTAATCTAAAATGATAGCTTTATTGTTATCAGAAGCTTTATTTAAAGAGGGTTATGTATATTCATTTTCTTATATTACTTATAGGTTTTGAATGTTTCTACCCCCCCAAAACCCTTACAAAACATAGAGCATTAGTTGAATTTATAGGTTGTACTATTGATATAGGTTGTTTTTTGAAAAATTGATAAAACTTAACTTATTGAAATATAACGATTTTAATTTTCTCTCATTTAAAAAAATGATATAGGTTCTAAAAAGAACTGACAAGACTGACAAAAGTTTATTAAAAGGGATTTTGCTCATCTCTATAATTATCAATCTCTCTTTAGATGTTTTCATAACAGTCTATAAATTACAATTATCCTACTTATCGTTTCTCTTATGAAAATGAAAAATGATGCCATGGCTATAAAGCATATAACAGCTATAGAAAATGCGTAAAAACAGCAGCTTCAAATAACTAAACTGTAAATGAACGCATTGATTATAAAGAGAGCACCTATAAGAGGCTATTAAATTTTAAATGTATTATAAACAAAATTCACAAAAAAATTTAAATTCATTTAGTAAAAAAACTGATAGATTATAAAGATAAAAATACGCATTATGAGAGCGTTTCTAAATATTATAAATGTATAGATTCAGAAAATAACGCAATCGTTTAATAAAACCTATAATATAGCTTTAAAAGCACATAAATATAAAAGAAGCAATTAATAAGCATAAGATATTATCAATACATAACGTATTTAAAAAATAAGAAAAAATATCAAAAAAGATAAAATATTATTTGACAATAAATACGTATTTTGTTATATGAAGACGATACGCTAATTTTTGTATTGTTATCCCCATTTCTTCTAAAAAAGCTACTTTTAGAACTTTACTAGAATGGGCGGGGTTATGCGTCATTTGTTTTCATTCCTTTCATCAATGGTAATCTTGATAATCAACAAGCTCCACATCTGTTCCGATAAAGCGAAAAATAACACGCCAATTTCCATTCATCTTAAAAAGTATATTACTCTTTATGCGCATTGGGAACGGCTTTTCTAGATCCTAGTAAGCTGAATATATAGCCTTGTCCGATTAGAACTCCAAAAATCGTAACAAAAACGCCTATGATTTGCATGATTTGAGGGATGAAGCCGAACAGGATTTGCACCAATAAGGCTGAAATAGGTACAAAATTGAAAAATATCGCCGTCTTACCCGGACCTCGGATCGCTATTCCAATATTCCAAAATAGGTAGGCTAAAACTGATCCTGCAACCCCTATCCAAAGGAGTGCGAATAAACTAGCGCCGGACATAGACATCGTTTCTTGAAGAGGGGATTCGAATAAAAAGGTTAGGACGCCAAGGGCGACGGTGCCAGAGAGCATCGTCCAGCTTGTTGTTTCAAGCGGGGTTGCGTTCTTGACAAATGACCGCGTGCCCACGGTATAGAACGCCCAACCAATGGAACCTAAAAGAATCATAATATCTCCTTTGGCAAAGGAAACATGGTTAGACAAAAATCTCCCATTTGTTATGACTAAATAGACCCCTAACATGCTAATGAGCATCCCTATAACCCTCTCACAGGTTGGGAAAGATTTATTCATGATAGCTTCAATAATATTAGCACTAATAGGGGTTGTCGCCATGATGAGGGAGGCTGTTATGGGATTTGACGTTTGCAAGCCAACAAATAAAGCGCCATTAAACCCTGCCACACCGATAATCCCTAGGAAAATATAAGAAATAAAATTTTGCGATAAAACATGCCACCGCAAGCCTTCTTTGAAAATCATAATTAAAAATATGGCGATTACGGCAATGAGAAACCGCTCAAAAGAAGCTGTCCATGGAGAAACAGTCGTTAAAGCTATCTTAGTGGCTTGGAAATTGGAACCCCAAAAAAAGGTTCCTACGAGGGTTAAGACAAGAGCTATTCTGGGCGTGATTTTCATTGGATAGATCCTTATACTTGATACCAAAGTGGAGCATCGAGACGTATAGAAGAAATTTGTGCGGTATTAGATGAGGAAAGAATAAAGTTGACCGCGGAAGCAATGTCATCTGGGTGAAGCATTTTAGCAAGATTCTCTGGAGGTATCTCTGGGAATCCTTTAAAATTGCGACGAAAATCCGTATTAACTTTATCAACTTGGATTGAACAAACACGAATATTTTGTGGCATTCCCCATAAGCGCAACCCACCAGTATAGCCCTCTACAGCAAATTTAGAAGAAGAATATGAAATTAAAGAAGGATTGTATTCTACACCCCATATGGATGAAATATTTATAATATCGGCGCGAATTTCCTTTTTTAGATAGGGTAAAGTAGCAGCTGTTATATAGAACATTCCTTTAATATTCACATCAAATGTTTCAGCACATTCTTGAGCATCAATTGTTTCTGGATCGCCACTATAACAAATGCCTGCTACATTAACTAAGACATCAAGACCACCAAATTCTGAGATAACCTTATGGACAGAAGAGTCAATGGCTTCTTTATCGCGGATATCAACAATCAATTTACATAAGCCTGCCGTATCGATGGAGGTTGGTAGTTCTATGTCAATGATGTCTGCACTTGCTACCTTATGACCATTTTTCAATAAGTTTAGAACAATTGCTTTACCGATGCCGCGAGCGCCTCCTGTGACTAAAATACGTTTCTGTTGTTGTGAGTAAATTCCGGTCGTGTTTTTTATCATTTCGTTTAGCATTTTCTATACCTGAAGTTGTAATCATTAATATTCAGCTAGTTTATTTTTAGCCATGCATTATGTATTAAAGCAATAAAAAAAGGAGATCTTGAAACAGCCCGTGCTCTTTTGTCTGAAACCCTCTCTAAAGACAATACGCGTGATGAGGATGTCTCTCGTTTTATTGTCAATGATGTGACCGTTGAAAAGCTTGGGGAACTTTTAAAAGAAAACCCCCGTGGTCTCTTGATGGT
>NZ_JBHIPB010000019.1:0-13725 GCF_042195825.1 Bartonella sp. AP40SXNS | reverse complement strand
GATTTTACAACACAAGCATTATCATAAACCCAGCAATTGCCATCATGAGAAAGGTTATCTTCCTTTTCAATAAAGCCCCCTAAAGTACCTGCTTTAACATCAGCAAAGTCTTTTAATGCTTTAATGCGATAAAGGGTATGATTATTAATTACACGCGTTTCATTTGTGAGTGCAAACTTCTTTTGCATGAGCACAATTCCTTTATAGAGATTTAAATTTTTAAATGAGATGTTTAAAGGAGGGCGCCCCCGCCGCGCCAGCGCGTGTCATTTACGCAGCATCACTTTCATATTCGCTGTTATCATCATCGTCATAATACCCTTCAAAATCAGCATAATACTCATGACGATAATAATCATCTTCGCTACCAAACTCAGGATATGCATCATCACAGATATCTTCATTAGCTGTTAAAGAGGCATTGCTATGAATATATGAAGAACCAGAGATAAGAGCATCACAAATAACGGCATCATCAAAAACACGTGATTCATCACAAATGTAAGCAGAGCCACTTATTTTTGCATTGCCTCCGACATGAGCATCATCACAAATGACAGCATTATCGGAAATATGAGCATGATCAGTGACACGGGCGTTATCATAAATTTGTGCATTGCCTTCAATTACAACGGCGTTGCTAGCATGCGCATTACCAGACAGTTTTGCATTGTCCTTTAATGTCATACCTTCAAAAATAGCATTCCCATAAATTTGAGCATTACCATAGACATCAACAAAAAAGCTTTTTACTTTAGCATTTCCAAAGACGCGTGCATTTTGAAAGACCCGAGCTTTATTATACACCCAGCAATTACCTTCATGAGAGAGATTATCTTCACTTTCAATATAGCCACCGAGGTCACCTTTTTTGACATCATCAAAATCTCTTAAGGCTCTAATTCGAGTTAAGAAATGACCATCGATATATTCACAATCATCAATAAATTCGTATTTTTTTGCAGGCTCTTGTTGATTAACAGACGTGGTTTCATTTGAAATATTAGAGATAACGGGGGTGTTTTTTGATATATAATTCATTTTATTAAACCTAGTTATTTAGAGTTTTGAAATTGACACCCTATAAGGGCGCCGGGCGCTCAAAACACGGTAACTAGTCCGTTGCTACACTTTTCCCATAAAGGTATTTTATGGTGTAGCTACACCCGACAAAACCATTATATGCTAATCACAGCACAAAAGACAGTCGATATTTTAAAGAAATGGGAGAAACCTTATCGTGGTTTACCCGCTAGTTATTAAGTGTTTTGATCACTTGATTATTTATATAGCAAAATACGTATTTATTGTCAAATAATATTTTATCTTTTTTGATATTTTTTTTATTTTTTAAATACGTTGTGTATTGATAATATCTTATGCTTATTAATTGTTTCTTTTATATTTATGTTCTTTTAAAGCTATATTATAGGTTTTATTAAACGATTGCGTTATTTTCTGAATCTATACATTTATAATATTTAGAAATGCTCTCATAATGCGTATTTTAAACTTTATAACCTATCAATTTTGTTGCTAAATAAATTTTAAGATTTCTGTTAATTTCTTTTAATAATACATTTTAGACTTAACAGCCTTTATAGGGACTGTCTTTATAAACAAATGCTTTCATTTGCATTTTTGCATTCTCTATAGCTGTTATGTTCTTTATAGCCATGGCATCATTTTTCATGTTCATAAGAGAAACGATAAATAGGATAATTACGATTTATAGACTGTTATGAAAACATCTCAATAGAAACTGATAATTATAGAGATGAGCAAAATCTCTTTTAATAGACCGTGTCAGTGTTGTCAGTTCCTTTTAAGACCCTCTATTATTTTTTTATGAGTAAAAATTAAAAACATTATATTTCAATAGTTTAATATCTTTAAAACATAACCCATATCAAGAGTACAATCTTGAAAGATAACCAGTGATGTGAATTGATTAAAACCTGTCAGTTATGTGTCAGTAAATTGAACTGACAAAAGTGATCATTTTAGTGAGTCATTAAAACGTGTCTTATGAAAAGCGTATGACCCTTTAAAGCCTTTTCAAAAGATAGTTTGTAACGCATAAGAAGTACTATCAAGACCATTATGGTTATGAGTTTTGAAGATTTTGAGTATTTTGAGGGTTCCTTTTACGCCCCTTTATATATTATTTTTCAATCAAAAAATAAAAGTTATTATATTTCAATATGTTAATGTTTTAAATAAACAACCCATATTACACACAACACGTAAATACAATCTGTAATATATATAAAAAGGGGTTTTGAAGGTATTTTGAGGGTTTGAGAAACCTTCAAAACCTATAAGTAATATAAAAAAATGAATATACATAATTCTGTTTAAACAAAGCTTTTGATAACAATAAAGCTATCATTTTAGATTACGGTATAACCTCTTAAAGGCAATGTAAAAAAATCTAATTCTATTTAAGAGTGGGTTTCTTAAAAGTCTTAAAGCAATCCAAATAAGAGTATCTAAAAGTGCAAGTTTCTTCTTTTTAGAATAACGCATGATAAATTATCCTTTTAAAGATTGTATGTAAGCAATGTATAAAGGGGGTATAGAGTATAAAGGGGTATAGGAACCTTATAGGTATAAGACCTTATACCCCTTATGCGTTTATCATACCCATTATGTGAGCATGCTTTATAAGTTATTCAGTTTCTTTAATTTCTAATTTTGGTAGTTTTTTTACGATTTTCATTGTTTCTAAACTTACGGTAATAACCTTTTGAAATAACTCTAGAGGGTAGGCAGGGTTGCCAACGGTTTCAACAGCATAGCGATTGGCATCATTAACAATGCCACTCTTTTTATCAGTCTTGACACATTGACGCCCCATAACCCATTCAAGAGCAGGCTTGCCATTGACGATATACTCATAAGCTTCAAGAGGGATATCTGTCATAATGATATTGCTATTATAAATAACAGTTGATTTATCCTTTTCGGATTTTCCTTTCTCTTTAGCTGCTTTTGCGAATTTCATTTCAGTTACATAATAGAATTTTTCGGGATTAGAGATTTCTGTTAGTTTTGGATTACCCTTTTTAAAGGTCACTGGATACGGCTCTACAGTTTCATAGTTTACGTGCAAATGACCTAGTTCACGCCCTGCTGTTACAAACTTCCAAAAATCATCAGCACTCTTTACACAAGGGATACGAGGCAATTCTTTGCATAAATTATGTGCATAACGTGTACGATAATCTTTTGAATGGAAAATCCCATAAACATAATAGAATAGATCATCTTTAGTGATAGTTTCATTAGGATAAGCGGCTTTAAAATGGTCTAGACCTTCATCAGTAATAGCATCACGTCTCTGTAAACCAGCTGTTTTGTTTTCCTCTATAGAGTTTGTAAATAAATAGGATTGTCTCTCACTTTTATTTCTCTCTTTTGAAAATATAACATTTTCGTAGATATATCTTGGAAAGCATTGACTGTTATCAATTACACATACGTCAGGCAAATTCTTAATCATCAATACAGAAAAGCCACTTCGTGCTCCCATAGAAGAAACTTGTATTATTTTATTCTCTGCTGCTTCTCCTATCGGGAATATACGCGTCTGATAAGCACCATCGCAGTTGAGAGCAGAATCACTATACACCCACTGTCGTGTAAAAGGACGATATAAACTTTTGGTAAGACAATTTTCCTTAAAGTTGAAAAACTTTCCTTTTACTAAATCTTTTTTAAGATTATAACTCCAACTTATTTTACTTTCATCTGAATTGACAAAACTATTGAGAACCTTTGTACGTGTTTTGCTATCATTATGTGGATAGGTATCATTAAAGCGTTCTACTTCATTGTTATAGAAGGTAATCATATTACTCATATTTTTTGCCACTGTCGCACAGCTTGAGTTATATGCCCATGCATCGCGGCTTGTCATAATGCCACGAGAAAACATTGCAAATAATTTTTTATCATTATTTTTCTTATCACCTATAGCTAAGAATGTTTCAAAACTGTTATCACGTTGGTTAATCCAATCGCCATGTTCATCCGGTGTAATTATTTGCCAGCCTTGTTCATGGGTAATACCATCAATACTGTAAAATTCGTCAAGGATCTCAAGTTTCCTTTTAGTTGTAAGATTACTACCAATGTCGTGATAGTAAATTTTACATGATTCAGTCACATTGGGCTTTTTGATAAAGAGCGTTATAGCGATACCGGTCATACTACCATTGCCGAAAATATTTTCACCTTCTTGAGCCACTCCATTGCTTAACATATTTTTGCGAAGATCCCCTCGTAAATTAAGCACATAAATACTCGTAAATTCTTTGGCTAAAGATTTTCGTAAACTGTCCATTGTCGATTTTTCTATATAACCAGAGCCAGAAACAAAGCCGATTACCCCAGCATTATCAATACGGTCGCTTGCCCAGCGTATAGCACGAATATAACTGTCATAAAGCGCTCGTGTATTCGTTACTCTAGATTGAGCAGCGTAGGTTTCACGAATACGATTATCTAGGATAGGATAAGGGGTGTTTTTTGCATTATCGTTTTCATTCTTTTGTCCTACTGAATAAGGGGGGTTACCAAAGATAACTTTAATATTTAGATTTTTCTGATGTTCCAAATATTCACTGTTTTCTTTGAGTATACCGTCGATCAAGTTTTTTTCTTTAAGCGTCTGAAACGTATCAGCCAAACCAATATGCTTAAAGGGAATATATTCACCTTTCATAAGACTATGATACGTCGTTTCAATGTTAATCGCTGCTATGTAATAAGCGAGTAAGACAATCTCATTGGCATGGATATCATGACGGAACTTGTATTCCATATCCTCTGGTCTGATGAGATCTGATTGTAAAAGCCGTGTGATAAAGGTTCCCGTTCCAGTGAAAGGGTCAAGAATAGAGACACCACGTGACCCCAAGCTTTTGCCAAATTCATTCCGCAACACATCATCAACAGAATGAATGATAAAATCAACAACCTTAACGGGCGTATAAACAATTCCAAGCCTATCCGTGGTTTTCTTAAATGCCTTGGCAAAAAAACTTTCATAAAGCTTGATAATAAGATTCTGTTTTGCATGCGTTTCTGTAATACCTGCTGTACAAAACGTGACACTTTTGTAAAATTTATCAAGATCTTTCGTTTTCTCTTCGATATTGGTTTTATCCAATTCAGCTAAGATTTTTTCCATGGCTTGTGAAATGGCATTGTTTCGTACAAATTCATTGCCATAAAACAAGGCTTTAAACACGGGACGCGTAACAAGATGCTGTGCAAGCATCTCAATCGCTTCCTTTTGTTTGATTTCACTGTTTAAGTTGTTCTTTAATTCCTTATGAAAGGCATCAAAAGCATGAAAGGCTTCACTGCTTTCATCAGCAAGCAGGTTTTGAAGATGCGTAATATGGTTTTGAGCAATCTCAGCAACATTACCCGCCCAATTTTCCCAATAATCCGTGATTTTAAAACTATCCAGAAAAATGGCTTTGACAAAATCAAAAAATTCAGAACGGGGGAATAAGTCTCCTTGTCCTCCAGATACCGATTGAGATTTGCTTTCTGTTGTTCCAATGACACGTCCAGAACTTTCTGCTTTTGATGGTATCGAGATCTCATCAACCGTTGTGGTGAGTTCTTTTAATTCATCGGCTCGTTTAATCTCTATAATTTCAATCGTATGGCTGCTATCTTGTCCTAACGACATCTGATTAATCGTTCGTGCAAGTCTCTCATCATGAGAATGTAAAGCATGCAAAACTTGCCAAACAACACGGTATCTCTTATTGTTTTTTAAAGCCTTTTTGGCTTCTAAGCGTGAAGGAATGATAATGGGTAAAATGATATAGCCCGTTTTCTTATTTGGAGCACGACGCATCACACGCCCTACCGCCTGTATCACATCGACTTGGCTATTGCGCGGGTGTAAAAACATGATGGCATCAAGAGCAGGGACATCAATCCCTTCAGACAGACACCGAACATTGCTTAAAATCCGACAAACATTTTGCCCCGCATCTTCTTTAAGCCAATCCAATTCTTCATTGCGTTTTTTGACACTTTGCGTCCCGTCAATATGTCTTACTTCGCAGTTTAGAAAGAGAACGGTTTGAAGGAAATCATCGGTATGAGATTTGATAATTTTATTGAAGAGCTTTGTGATATATTGAGAGGTGTTGATATCTTTGCAAAAAGCTAAAGCACTATGCATGGGCTCTGTATCATCATCATCAACAGTGGCTTGCTTATCTATTTTAGTCAGTGCTCTATAACAGCCAATAATTTTTGCCGCATCATCTAAATCAATTTCACGGTTTTCATTGGCAATAATCTCTTGTATGGCTGGTGTGATATAGGTTTCATCAATTCCCAAGACCACAATCTTGTAAGGGGTTAACAGTTCATTATCGACAGCTTCCGCGAAGGTATAATGATGGAGTTGTTTACCAAAAAGGGTTTCATCATCCATAGATGCCAAAACAGCATTAATCTCATCAGTACGCCTTTTAGCAGTGTCACTAAAGATTTTAGGCGTTGCTGTCATATACAGACGTTTTTTTCCCCAAATAATGCTATTGTCATGAACCTTGATAAATTCAGATTCATGCTTTTCTGTTCCCAACACAACACCAGTTGTTCTATGGGCTTCATCACAAATGATCAGATCAAATTCGGGTAAACCATGGTCTTTTTGGGCATCCGAAATCACTTGAATTGAATGATAAGTTGAAAAGACCACGGTCATTGCATCTGCTAGGGATTCACAAGCTTCTTTAGCAAGGGCTTTTGCATCTGTGGTAGCAGGGAGAACAAGATCTGATGTTGCCATGCCAACAATATCATCTTGGTTTTTACGACGCTTGCCTACTTTTGTATCCGAACACACGGCAAAGGAACGCAACGGGACTTGTGCATCGGCTGTCCATTCACGGATTGTTTGCGAGACTAAAGCCAGAGAAGGCACCAGAAACAACACACGCTTGCCTTTTCCTGCTATGTGTTCTGCTATCTTAAGGCTTGTGAAAGTCTTCCCCGTTCCACATGCCATAATCAGCTTGCCACGGTCTGCTTCTTGTAAACCTTCACAGACTTTCTTGATGGCTTCTTCTTGATGGGGACGAGGCTCTTTTGTTGATTTCAGAACAATTTCTTTTTTAGTTGCAAATATTTGCCAGTCTATACGACTGTTTTCCATATGACGAAGGTCAATGCGATAAACGGGTATCGCTTGTCCTTTGATCATGGCATTGACATTGTAACTTAATTCCACTTCCGTGGTATCGACGAGAAGACGATATTTAAAGATGTCTTTCCCAGAGGCTGCGATAAAGCTATCAATATCCTTTTTACTGATCTGATGGTCAGCTTTATAAAACTTACATTGAATAGCCACATATCCCTCTTGATGACGAAGCTTTGCCACCAGATCAATGCCGATATCATTTTTATTCCAACCTTCATGCTCTTGCGCCCATTCATAATAGGTTTGAACTTTTTCGTAGCGTCCATAATGAAGAGGGTCTTTTGTCAAATAAGCCATGACAAGGTTTTCAAACCATGTTCCTAATTCACGAAGTGATTTAGCTTGTTGACGATAATATTCCAACAGAGAGCGTAAAGTGACGTGTTTATTATCAGAGTTAACAGATTGCAGCATATTGTAATAAAAATCCCTTGCCTTATGATATGATCAATAACCATCAAAAGAATCAAAACGAATTAAATAAAATGCATTTAAAGCAAATAACGATAAAAATGGGAAAAAACTGCTAAAAAAGCCGATATTTTTTCAAATAAATTTCATAAAGGCTGCTTATCAACAGTCCATGACACAGCGTAAGATCAGCAGAATAGTAAAATTTGCTATTCATTTCACGGATTAATCAAAGCAAGTTAGATATGTGCTTTAAAATATCAGAATGAGTATTTTGATAGGTTTTATTACGAATTTTTCTTATAGGTTTTGAAGGTTTCTCACACCCTCAAAATACCTTCAAAAATATATCATGGGTTGTATTTATAGGTTGTGTTTTAATATAGATTGTATCTCTAAAATGCTAATGTATTGAAATATAATAACTTTTATTTTTCTATTTTAAAAAAATATATAACGGGGGGTAAAAGGAACCCTCAAAATCCTCAAAACTCATAGATAAGGCGTTCTTTGAAGGTTCACTCTATGAATAAAAGTGTAAATGCCCTATTGGGGTGTCTTATGCCCCTTTACTAAAGGATTCCATTCATAGCGTATGGGTCGGTCGACCGCCTTGTGAGCTCTTGTCTCCAGAGATTTCACGAATATAGTTACAACGGCATAAAAGCTCCAAAGCTTGCTTAACGGTTTGATTATCTTTTAAAGAAGTCCAACTTCTTTGATGAATATCGCGTAAAGTAAAGATATCTAATAACCAATAAAAAAGTTCATGCAAATTTCTATTAAGCAAACTCTTAAGTTTTTCTACTATGATATCATTGCCAATAGGCGTTTCTTTAGAAAAAAGCTTATCACTGTCCTTTTAATTTCAAAAGATTTAGAGAAAATAGCAATGGCTTATTTATTGTTTTTATTCTTGAATATTTTGTAGGTTTCTTTTTTCTAGTTGCTTCATTTTTGATACCATACTTTTGAAAGCTATAGAGAGAAAAATAGCTGGTGTTTCATAGCTAAATGCTTTCTAATAATGAGCTATTACAGAGATTGGAACAATTTTCCAATCACCGTGCTATTTTGAAGCTATACGAATCCCATTACTAATAATCATAGATAAACTATATAAAAGTATAGATAGCAACATTTTTGAAGGCAAAAGATAAATAGATTTAATAATTTATGACCGAATAGTTTTTAACACAATTAAAAGGTAGTTAAATTAAGTACGACCATTTTTTGTAAAAACGTGTAATTACATACTTTAAGAAAATTATTGCCATGGACCATTATAATCATTGCTGCATTTTAGCTGTCGTTTTCTTTATCACGACCAATATTTCGTTCTTTAATTTGATCACATAGAGATATAATTGAAAACACTAAACAAAAAATTACTATTTCAACACCATGTCCTTCTCTTAAAATATAACTAAGATCTTCATATATATCACTAATAATGCAATGAAGAGTTGAATTATGATCATGTCCTATGTGAATTGGTTTGCAAGCCTCTTCCACAGGATAATCTACTGCTAAAAGAAAGAATATTGTAGTAGAGCCTACAACTATTAACAAAGATGGAAAAAACGCCCACTTTTTAAATTCATAATAACGCCAATAAGCATATAGCAAACAAAGTATTACAGCTATCAATATTACTAGAGGAGTCATTTTTTTCTTATTATTTAGATTATTCACGCATTTTATGAATGATTCTTTTTATTGTATCAATATGTATTATATTTAATGGTATTATCTATCTTATTAGAACAATGATATAATATGCGATTTTGTATTGGTAATATGTGACAAAATTATATACTATTTTATCCTTATTTATTTGTATTGTGTTTAATTATGATGTTATGTAGTTCAAAAATGCCGTTTTTCTTTATTTAAAGGGGCATTATTATAGGCACGCTTTGCTAGGGTGAAACTGTTTTACGACCCGCATCATCCCCATCCATTGCAATGGTGAGACGCGCTTTGTTATGGGGAAAATTCAAATGCATAAGAACCAGTCCCTTTAACAAGAGCAATCAACGCGGGCAGTGTAACCCCAGAGGGGTGTGGACATTTGTCGTAAAAGCGTAAATAAGGAGATAAGTCACACGTGATCCCACGCATGCGTAAATAGATTTCTGCTAAAGTATTTTTGATTGGTTTGCTTTGTTGCCAAATTACTTTTTCTCTCTCTGCTTTCCTTTTTGCTTGTTTGAGATCAGCACAAAACTGTTTTGAGAAAAAAAGCGTATGATCATAAGCTTGTTTTCCAAGCAATCCAATTCTAATAAGCGCTTGTATGATCTCTCTAAAAGAGCAACCAGCATAACAATAGAGTAAAAGACGCCCATCATGTCCATTAGAAATAGATAAACTAGGCAGCCTATCATCATGAGCAGGGCAACGGGCTGTTCCATAACGCCCATGCCAAACCCCACGCAAGGCACGTGTAATACCCTGCGCATTCTTAAAAGAACACATCATTTTAAATCCTATAACGTTGTGTCATAGGACGGATTGTGCTATCTCTAGGGTGATGAGTTTGAGAAAGCCTTGTCCGTCCTTACGTGACAAGGTTTTTTTTTATGCCGCGTCACTTTGACGTTGCTGTTTTGCTTGCTCGATGACATTGATAAGATCCGATTGTAACCAACGGGACAAAAAACCAAATTTTAAAGGTTTTGGGAGAGAGCCATTGGTTACATGACGGCGGAATGTTGAGACACTCATATGAAGCAATTTTGCACTTTCACGGTCTGTCAAAAGAATATCATTTTCTGTCATACTAAAATCCTTTCTATCAAAAAATGGTAACAAATCATAACTATTTATTAACCACATTTTGGTTCATTTGGAAAGATGTTTTATTTATAGAAAACAATATTTTATCATACAATTTCTAATGTGATAATTTATGACTCTTATTGAGAAAGAATGAGAGAGAAGAGAGAGAAAGTTATCCACAGATAATGGGGTTATGCACTCCATATCTTAAGATTGACCCGTGACATAAGCCGCCCATTTATCCATATAAACACGGCGCTGTTCTAGATAGTCAGTGCGACGATAGGAGCGCTCTACTTGTCCTCCGACTGTATGACTTAGAATTGTTTCAGCAACCTCATAGGGGGCATCGGTTGTTTCAGCGAGCCAATCGCGTAAACTAGAGCGAAATCCATGGGGGCAGGCTTCAAGTTTATTGTCTCTCATGTATTGAGCCATACACTTCGTAGCAAGGGGACCGCGACCGGTTGCAGAAAAGAAGAAATCATTGCGAGAAAGTGAGCGCGCTTGTTTTAAAATGTCTAATGCTTCAGATGATAAGGGCACACGAAACTCTTTTGTAGTATCACGCTTTCCTTTCATATTTTCAGCAGGGATTGTCCAGATATCACCTTCAACTTGATCTTTATGAATATGACGTAAAGGGTTAGAGCGAACCCCTGTAAGGATAAGCAAACGCAAAGCCAGTTGTGTTAGGGTTGATGCTTCGCAAAGTGTTTGATAAAAAGCTGGTATATCTTTCCAATCCATTGCAGGTAAATTTTTGACTTTATGGCGTTGTTTTCCTAAAAGAGCGCGTGCTTTTTCTGTTGCTTGTAAATCAACATCCAAACCTAATGCAGCAGCATGTTTGAGACAAAGTTTGAGACGTATCAATGCTGTCCGAGCAGCTCCAGCTTTTGTATGCCAGATAGGGGCAAGTGTATTACGTATTTCTGTTTGTGTAATCTCTGACACAGGAAGACAACCTAATTTAGGGAGAATATGAAGTTGTAAAGGCGAAAACCAATGTCCATCTTTCCCATCCCCTTTTAATTCAGCTTTACGAGTTTCAAAAGTATCCAAGGCAATATCTTTTAAATAATGAAGATTGCTTATTGCCTCACGCTTTTGTTTCTCACGTTCTTTAATAGGATCACGCCCTTCACGTAAAACAGAGCGCCATTGATTTGCCAATTCACGGGCTTGTTTTAAAGAAACATCTCTTAAAGCACCCAAGCCCATTTCACGGCGTCGCCCATGAATGGTAAAACGGTAAATCCATTGAGCACCTCCATCTTTACGCTTATGAAGTAACAAGCCGGCACCATCATTATATTTGCCAGCCCCCAATGTTGCGACAGATCTTGCATTAAGACGGTTCATAAGAGCCATTTTTATTCCTTTCTTATACAAATTTGATCCATACACTCATCCCACTTGTTATGTGCAAATGAGTGGTTTTGATTGATTCAAGATAAACAGCTTTGAAATGAGAGACTCTTACGATATTCGAGACTCTCATTCAACATACAGAACAGTGAATTATTATTATAAATCAATGCCTTGTAATGTTGATTACAGTACCAAGGCTCAAGTGAAAGCGTGGATTTATGGGGGCGGTATTCCGAAAAGCGTTCTCAATTACGAACCTCTCATAGATGAGATCAATAAAGAGATCAAAAAATTATCAAAAACCGCAGGAAATAAATATGTTTACAGATAAGCAGCTAAGAGCCTTGTTTGGTATTATAATTTTTATATTTTTATGCTTTTTAGAAATTAAAAAAAATCCCTATTTTATCCAAGGTATTTTGATATTTGCATCTTTTGGTTTGATAATAATAACAAATATTTTTGTAATTTTATGCAATTCTCATATTCCTTTTGAGTTGCAGAACAATCCAAAATATAAAGATGATGATACAACAGGTTGGAAGATATTAACACGTGATTTACAACAGTATATGCACCGACTTTTAAAGCTAATAAGTTTAGCACTTGTCGTTTTAATTTTTCCAAATAGTTATACTGTATTTTGGTATTTAGATATCGTTTTTTGGTACTTTTTTTTAGTTTATTCATTCTTTCTCATGTTGCATACACGCAGTTTAATAAACATGTCCATTTACGCACTACATTTTTATACTAAAAACCAAAAGTAAAATTTAAAATCACTTGGTATTCAATTAGCTAGGTATCAAAATGAAAAAAAGTGAAAAAAATAAAAAATACGTATTGACATTAAAGAAAAGCTCGTTTATTAAGGTTGGCAAGTGCTCAAAACACTGTAATACGAGCGGATAGGTTACGAAACGACCTCTTCCCATGTTTTTAAAATATACTGGCTTTCTTTTGTGCTGTTATTGGCATATAACAATTTTGCCGGGTGTGGTTATACTATACAATACCCTTCATAGGGGAAAGTGTAACGACGGTCTCGTATCCGTGTTTTGAGCGCCCGGCGCCCTTATAGGGTTGTCAATCAAAATGTTAAAATACGAGGTAATTATTATGCAAAATTCTGTCAAAAAATATCAACTCACCAATCAAACAATTCTTCGCGAAGGTAAAAAACTTTATCGCATTAAGGCGTTAAGAGATTTTGGTGATGTTAAAGCTGGTCAACTTGGTGGCTATATTGAATCTGAAGAAAATCTTTCTCATGATGGTAATTGTTGGGTTGGTGATCAGGCCATTGTTGTGAGCCCTGGTCGTGTTTACGAAAATGCGCAGGTTTATGGCAATGCAGGTGTTGGTGGTTTTGTATATGGTAATGCTCGCGTCTACGATTCAGCAAAGGTTTTTGCCAATGCCCATGTGTATGATAATGCCCATGTTTTCGATAGTGCAAAAATTGTAAGTAAAGTGCATGTTTATGAAAATGCCAATGCATGTGGCATGGCTATTGTTACTAAGAATATTTGTGGTGACACAATGAATAATGTTTATACAGAACGCCTTTCTCCTTATGGTGAAATTTGCTTTGTTATGTGTCGTCCCCATAGGAAAACAGCTTAAATAACGGCGCGGGCGCGGCGGGGGCGCCTCCTTATAACCATTTCATTTAAAAATTTGTTTGAATATTAGATTAGGGAGCTACCTATGACCACTAAAAATGTATCTAAAAAATATGAGCTTATAAATGAAAGTCACGTTAAAGGGATTACTTTATACCGCATTCGTGCTTTAAAAGACTTTGGTGATGTTAAAGCTGGTGATTTAGGCGGCTTTATTGAAAAGGAAGATAACCTTTCTCATGATGGCAATTGCTGGGTTTATGATAATGCTTGTGTTGTAAAATC
>NZ_JBHIPB010000018.1:0-16485 GCF_042195825.1 Bartonella sp. AP40SXNS | reverse complement strand
GTCACTGCCTTTTATCAAACGCTTTGTAAAACACAAAACATAAAATATCTGGCTTTGCGTTTGTTTATCTTTACAGGCGCTCGCTCTAGCTCTTTACGTCATATTCATAAAGACCAAATTGATAATGATATATGGATTATCCCTGCTGAAAATATGAAAGAAAAGCGCGATGCTACAACAGAATTTCGCGTACCTTTATCATCAGAAGCACTAAAAGTAATTGTCGAACACATGGTCGAAATGATGACAGTTGATCATTGAACCCACATCCTATCATACCAACAACTTCCAAATCAAAATGATCTTGCTAACCCTATAGTTCTCCTATCTATAAACTAATACAATCTTCCAGTTAATGAAATGTGCTTCCTTCCATCGGTGATCGCCATTTTCAGTTCATGTAACACAATACAAATAGCTTTTAGATAAGCTCTAATATGCCCCTAATTGCTATTATCGCTTGCTAAATTAAGAGAAATTAAGTTGTAAATCTTACTCTCACCTTCTCTATCCACTTCTTCCATCAGTGCTGAAATATATTTTTTATTCCTAAATTCTCTTTTTATAATAAAATGTTATGCCAATATATATGCTTCATTTATATGTACTTCATTTGAAAAGCTTTCTGATAGCTCAGCTTTCAACACTACCCATTTTGTGGTATTGTGTAAAAATCTCTTTTTTTAATGTTAACATAAAAATCTTGAGGAAATTATATAAATTAAGCTACAGTTTTCTACTTTCTGTTGAAAAAAGCAGATATAATTTTTATCAAAAAAACTTTTTTCTAGGAAATGTTCTATATACATTCAAATAGAATCCTAAAGCTCTTTATTAAACCTTATAAAGTTCTTTGAAAATAATATTAATATCGTAATATATTCTTAAAAATAAAATCTGCCCTTTCCTTTTTCATCAAAAGCGGTAAGTAAATTACCGTATATCACTTACATAAAGGGGAAAACGCAATGCTTAAAGAATTCAAAGAATTTGCCTTAAAAGGTAATATGATTGATCTTGCTATCGGTGTGATTATAGGGGGTGCTTTTGGTAGCTTGGTCAACTCAATTGTCAATGATATTTTTATGCCAATCATTGGGCTGATTACAGGTGGAATTGATTTTTCTAATATGTTTATTCAACTTGCTGGCGAAAAACAAGCAACATTGAGTGCCGCCAAAGCAGCTGGAGCAACCATTAGCTATGGACACTTTATTACTTTACTTATCAATTTTCTCATTATTGCTTGGGTTCTTTTTTTATTCGTTAAGGCTATGAATAAAATTCGTAGAAAAGAAGAAGAAAGCCCCAAAAAAACGTCTTCAGAAGAACAACTTTTAATAGAAATTAGAGATCTTTTGGCTAAGAAAAAATAATTTTATGCATGATTAACCTCATGGAACACGAGGAAAAAACATTTCCACAGTTGTTCCATGGTTTGGTTTTGAGAACAGTAAAAATTGTCCTCCTCTTTCTTCCACCATTGCTTTACACATTGGGAGGCCTAAACCTGTTCCCATAAAAGCGCTATCACCAGATCGGCCATCTTTGCGCTCTACTTGGCCATAAGGTTGCAGTGCCTGTATAATCTCTTCTTCGCTCATCCCTATACCATTATCGCTCACTGAAATTTTTACACGTTCTTTTCTATAAGAAACGTGAACAATAATCTGCCCACCCAATGGCGTAAAACGAATGGCATTAGAGAGAAGATTCCATATAATCTGGCGAAACACTTGTCGTGATACAGGAATAAATGGAACGTGAGGTGGAGCAACAATACGCATGATAATGCCGTTCTGATTAGCTTGAGTTTCAAGAAAAGCGATCGTCGCACGTAAACAAGATATCACATCAAATGTTTCAGAAATAAGGGAAGTATCAATCTGGTTATCGGAATCAGAATAATTTATCTTCGAGCACTCTAGTAATTGATTAATCAGCGATAATATATGTTTTCCAGAGGAAATAATATCGCGTAAATATCCATGATAGCGCTCATTTTCTATCGAACCAAAACGGCCTTCTCTCATAATTTCTGCAAAACCAATAAGAGCATTCAAAGGTGTTCGTATTTCATGAACAACTCCAACGATTTTATCCTCTTCTGCTTTTTTTTCTCCTGATGGAACTGTTTGTGTTATATCACGCAACATAACAGCATAATTGCCTTGCTTTGCCAAAAATACAATCGTTATCAAAACGGTTATATTTTTATGATTTTTCGTCATTAAATCAGCGCTTTCACTGCGATTTAAAACCTGATTTTTCCCCTCTATACCGATTGATTTAAAATATTTTTCAACCAAAGGTTGGCTTTGCAAAGTAAATAATGAAGAGAATGGCTGTCCTCGTAGTTCATTTATTTCATAACTCATTAATGCTAAGGCTGCCCTACTCGCTGATTGAATAAAGCCCTGTTTATCCAACCATAAAACACCATCAGTTGCTGTATCCAACAATGATAAAACTGCAGCTGGCTCTTTTATGAGAGCCTGTTCTATAGCATTTACCGACAATGTCTGTGCATATGGTAACTGAATAGCTGTCTCTTCAAAAAAATTCTCTTCTTCTTTTTCCGATGAATTCAATTCATCACGCAATTGCTCGGCAATCTCACGAAAAGCTGATCGTTCTATCTCAGAGAGACACGGCATTTCCGTCTTTAGCTTTTCATCTCTTTTTTCTTGGACTTTTTCTCGTACTTTTAAAACACCAAAGCCGCAAAATCCCTTAAGCTTCTTTTTAACATCAAAAATTGGTAAAGCAGATAACTCAACATCAAGCCATTGTGAACAGCCATCAACAGGCCATTGAACAATCTCTTCATTCCAAGGTACAGCCGCTTCAATAAAACGGCTAAGAATCCGATACCGCTCATCATTAAATTGATAAGCAAGATCATGAAAACTACATCCTAAAATAGAGGAAGAGAGAGGCCCAACAACTTCAGCTAACTCTTTTGAAACTTCACAAAATAAACCATTGCTATCAATTTTCCACGTAAAAGGTCGCGGCAAAAGCTCTGGTGTAAAACGAAAAGCTTCTTGCTTACATTTTAATTCATTTGTATTTAACTTCAACTCATCTTCTTTTAATGGCATAACTAAAACTAAAAAAGTATTGGATTTACTCTCAAACGAATAATGCTAATCTTTTACAAGTACCTTCTCTGGTTACAATACTCTGACATCTTGTATCAATTGTCTGTAGCAAAATTTTGACTGCTTCACCAACAAAACAAAAATAAAAAGAATTCCCTAACACTGTTACTTATTCACCTATTAAGGTAATAAGATTTGTCACCTTAATAGGAACATGATCCTCACATAAAATAGTCACCAAAAAAAGAATACACTTAATTTTGCGCATTCATGCGCCTGTTTTAAAGAGATATATCCACGATCCCCAAACTTATTTACGACGTCCCCCGTAAATGGTGCGCTATAAAGATCACCATAGAAGATATCAAAGCATTGTGTATTACCATTTTATACTTACGCAAAAATCAGCTAGCACCATCATTATACTTTCCAGCTCCTCATGTTGCCAATAGTTTTTGGCATTTGAATGCCCTCATCAGAGGCATTTAAATTCCTTTTTTAAATGTTTTTTACCCATACGCTAACTTAACTTATGATATACCAAAAGATGGTTTTGACTATTCAACATGGAATAGATTTGAAATGAAAAAATCTTACGATATTGGAGACTTTTATTCACACAAATAATGATAAACTATCATTATAAATCAGTATATTGCATGATAAAAGTCCGAAATTAAAAATTTCTTTTTCAAATAAAGTCTCGTAAGAATATCTTTCTTGCACTGACAGTATCAAATGATAATAAATTCAGCGTAGCGCTTTAAAGCACCCAACGCAACAGACCTTGTATATTGGACACTCTTCTTATGATATTCTCCATAATCGCCCAAAGACCTTTTTTTCATTAAAATCGCGACAGAAAAAAACAAAAAATATATCACCACACTGCTTGACTCAAGAATCTCTCTGTAAATAGAATAGAATAGAAAACAAACATCACCGGTCTTCATATAAAGATTTGTTTAATTTCTTTACATTCCAGATCATCGAGAAAACTAAAAATATCTTACAATCTCCTTTGATATCAGCCTGTTTACCTCATCAGCAGTTTTAATACAAAAAATCACTTTTGCTTTATAACTCTCTACTCAATTTTTTAATAATTATAAAAGATAAATACGTGTAGCCCATTTTCTCTGAAAAAATAAAACAAGCACATTTTAATAATGACTGTCAGACATTTTAAAAATTTCCCATTTTAAAATGTGCTTGTTTATTTCCCTTCATTGAGTAGAATTTCACGTTTTCCAACATGATTAGCGGCTCCAACAATGCCTTTTTCTTCCATCTGTTCGACAAGAGAAGCTGCTTTATTATAGCCGATTGAAAGTCGACGCTGAATATAAGATGTTGAACATTTTCTATCACGCATAACAATCTTTACAGCTTGATTATAAAGTCCCTCACCCTCTTCATCAAAATTTTCGTCCTCAGAAACTCCAACCGTTGAATCAGCAGAAGCATCCTCTTTGTTATCGTCTTCATTATCCGTTACCGTTGCTAAATAATCAGGTTTTCCTTGCATTTTAAGATGTGCAACGATGGATTCAACTTCTTCATCAGAGACAAAAGGGCTATGAACGCGCACGATGCGCCCACCACCTACCATATGAAGCATATCCCCCTGACCTAAAAGCGTTTCAGCACCTTGTTCACCCAAGATCGTACGACTATCAATTTTTGAGGTTACTTGAAAAGAAATGCGGGTAGGAAAGTTCGCTTTAATTGTCCCTGTGATAACATCAACAGAAGGACGCTGCGTTGCCATAATAAGATGAATACCTGCCGCACGCGCCATTTGCGCTAAGCGCTGAATGGCATTCTCTATTTCTTTCCCTGCCACCATCATAAGATCAGCCATCTCATCAACAATCACAACAATATAAGGAAGCTGCGTGAGATCCATGGCTTCTTCATGATAAAGCATTTCCCCTGTTTCCTTATCAAAGCCCGATTGTACAGTACACATGATCGTTTCGCCTTTTTGAGCTGCAAGTGCAACGCGTGCATTAAAACCATCAATATTACGCACACCTAACTTAGCCATTTTGCGATAACGTTCTTCCATTTCACGAACCGCCCATTTTAAAGCTGTTACTGCTTTTTTAGGATCTGTTACAACAGGTGTTAAAAGATGTGGTATGCCATCATAAACAGAGAGCTCTAACATTTTAGGATCAACCATGATCAAACGACACTGCTTTGGTGTCATACGATAAAGAATCGACAAAATCATTGTATTAATTGCAACAGACTTTCCTGATCCTGTTGTTCCCGCAACCAATAAATGAGGCATTTTTGCTAATTCTGCAATGACCGGTTCACCATTAATCCCTTTCCCCAAAGCAAGAGCAAGTTTAAATTCACTTTCACGAAAAGAACGTGTTTGGATTAATTCACGTAAATAAACGGTTTCACGAACCGCATTGGGTAACTCAATCCCGATAACATTACGTCCAGGAATGACAGCAACGCGTGTAGAAATAGCAGACATAGAACGCGCAATATCATCAGAAAGATTAATAACGCGCGATGACTTTACACCCGCAGCAGGCTCAAATTCATACATTGTAACCACTGGCCCTGGATGTACATGGATAACTTCACCCTTAATACCAAAATCTTCCAAAACACTTTCCAAAAGTCCAGCACCACGTTCTAATGTTTCCTGAGGAATCATCGTACCTTCATGAAAAACAGGTTTCTGTAATAAACTGACCGGAGGAAACTCATAAACATCACAGTCAACAGAGTGCATATTTTGCACAAAAGCAGAATCATAATTGCCTAATGGCGCGCGGCTAGATTGGAATATTTTAGTTTTAACGTTTGCTTGCATCACAGACAAATATTTTGAATTCTTTGTGACATCTTTTGTTACACAATCAACGGTATTATTAGCGATAGTATTATTGCTATTTTCAGTCTCTATACGAGCCCCAGCACCGCTTAACGCCTCAGTATTGTTTAACGCCTCTGCATCACTTGACGTATGAGCACAATCTTCAACAGAAAGCTTAGAATGATACTTTTTAGCCGTATCATTATTTGTATGCATTAAATCAGAAATTTGCTCAACACCTCGCATCCTTTCTGCTGGAGATTCTGATGTAATTGAATCATAGAGTTGTGGAAAGCGGTATTCAAGAACACGATAAAGAGCAGTTATTGACTCATCAAAGGCAGAAGGAATATGAGGTGTAATTTCATTTTTTGTGTCAATCGATGCATCCTCTTTTGAAGTTTGAGTATCCACATATTCAAATATCAAAGATTCACACTCAAAAAATGCATCATTGGAAAGGTGCAAAGCAGGATTCATTTTTTGTAGCACATTTTCTCCTGGTAATTTATGTTCTTGTTTATCCTCCTTAAGCGGAATATTTTCTGGTGACATACCAATAGTCTGTCGTGACAACTGCTGTAAAACTGTTGAATGACAAACTGACGTTTTATTCTCTATTGATTGAGGATTAATGACTTTTTTTGTGGATAGAACATTTTTCGTTTTCTTGTTACAGCGTACAATATCTGTAATTTGTTTTTGATCTTGTTTCGTAAAAATTTTAAACTGTTTTGCAAAAATTGGATCTGTTTCTATACGACGACGCAAAATCTCAACTTCTGGGGTACGCGTAAAACGGACATTTTTTCCGAGGGTAAATGCCTTTTTCCACACTTCCGGATAAGGAAATATCTCGGTAATCTTAATAGATAAATCTTCTCTTGATGCACCTTTTGTACCATCATCAGAAAAAGAAGATGTAGAAATAGATTTTGTTTTCGAATTATGCATGGCACCCAACAAATTTATAGCAATGAGAAAAATAATCTTTTCAAAAAGAATTCATAGAGACTATCGTATGAAGGTTAATAACCTTTTGCTGATAGCTACTTTTCAATAAAAAAAATAATGCCATAATGCATATTCATAATGTTTTTTCTTCCTATTTACGACGTAAATTACCCAGTTTATGGTGTCGTATAGCGCGTATTCCATTCGTTTTGAAAAAAACTTCATGATAAAAAAAGCTTCAAGGAAATTGTCTATACCTCTCTTTCTCTCCCTGTTCATAAAAGAAATTAGTCTCGATAATACAAATAGTTATATAAGCATTGCTCTATTAAATTCTTCATGCTCAATTACCATAATATAATCTAGTTTCTCGCGTTTTTATAAGATTACCCTTGTTATCCTCGTTTAAAAAGGCTTAGACTAAGATAATCATAATGACATAAACACAAATAGAAAAAAGGGAGCCAATTATGTTTAACAAACGGAAATTTTATATCAATGGTCTATGGGATGATCCAAGCACTCCTCACGACTTTGACGTCATTAATCCATCAACAGAAGAGGCTTGTGCTGTCATTAGCCTTGGAAGTACAAAAGATGCCGATAAGGCAATTAACGCGGCTAAAGAAGCGTTTCAAAAATGGAAAACAACGTCACCAAGCGAGCGTCTTGGATTCGTTGAAAAAATTCTAGAGATCTATGAAAAACGTTCCAAAGACATGGCAAAAACTATTTCAATGGAAATGGGAGCACCGATTGATATGGCGCTTAATGCGCAAACTGCAACCGGAAGTTCTCATATTCGCAATTTTATCAAAGCTTATAAAGAGTTTTCGTTCCAAGAAACTTTAATAAAGGGAAATGAGCAAGCCATCCTTCACTACGATCCTATCGGCGTTGTAGGATTAATTACGCCATGGAATTGGCCCATGAATCAAGTAACGCTTAAAGTTATCCCGGCTCTCTTAGCTGGCTGTACCATGGTGTTAAAACCCTCTGAAATTGCGCCTCTTTCTGCTATGCTTTTTGCTGAAATTTTAGATGAAGCAGCACTTCCAGCCGGTGTTTTTAATTTAATCAATGGTGATGGTGCGACTGTCGGCTCTTACCTCTCTGCACATCCAGATTTAGAAATGATCAGCTTTACTGGTTCAACCAGAGCAGGAAAAGATATTTCGAAAAATGCCAGCGCAACTTTAAAAAGAGTCTGTCTGGAACTTGGGGGAAAAGGAGCGAATATTATCTTTGCTGATGCCGACTCAGATGCTATTCAACGTGGTGCACGACATTGCTTTTATAATAGTGGACAAAGTTGTAATGCACCGACTCGTATGCTTGTGGAACAGAGCATCTATGACAAAGCCGTAAAAA
This sequence comes from Bartonella sp. AP40SXNS, assembly GCF_042195825.1. Classification (NCBI taxonomy): domain Bacteria; kingdom Pseudomonadati; phylum Pseudomonadota; class Alphaproteobacteria; order Hyphomicrobiales; family Bartonellaceae; genus Bartonella; species Bartonella sp. AP40SXNS. The sequence goes on along the minus strand of NZ_JBHIPB010000018.1, from coordinate 8,211 downwards.
TAGCTAAAGATATTGCAGAAACAACAAAAGTAGGACCAAACTACCAAGAAGGAAATCATATTGGGCCTGTCGTTTCAAAAAAACAATACGATAAAATTCAAGAACTTATCCAATCGGGAATTGATGAAGGTGCAACTCTTGTTGCAGGAGGGACTGGTTTACCAAAAGGAATGGAACGCGGTTATTATGTTCGTCCAACAGTCTTTGCTGATGTAAAACCTCATATGCGTATTTTTAAAGAAGAAATCTTTGGTCCAGTTCTCTCGATTCTTGCTTTTAGTACAGAAGAAGAAGCCGTCGCTTTAGCCAATAACACTGAGTATGGTCTTACAAATTATATTCAATCACAAGATCGCAACAAATGTCGTCGTATTGCAGCACAAGTACGCTCTGGTATGGTAGAAGTTAATGGACATGGGTTACCCAGTGGAAGCTACTTTGGAGGTGTAAAATTTTCTGGGCGCGCCCGTGAAGGGGGACATTGGGGAATTAAAGAATTTCTTGATAGTAAAGCAATTTCATACTGGTAAGAGAATCTTATTAAAAACTTAATAGGAATCGTATGGTAATACAGAAAATAACGGATGAAGGTGCTCTTGGGCAACGTCTTGACCAGTGGCTCGCAAAACAATACCATAATGTGCTCTCACGTTCACGTTTGCAAGCCCTCATCCATGAAGGCTGTCTTAAGATTGATGGTCATCTCATAAAGGAACCAAAAACAAAATTAAAAATTAACCAAATAATTGAATTGGCAATGCCTGATCTTCGTGATGCAGAACCTAGCGCTGAAGCTATCGCATTGGACATCCTTTTTGAAGATGATCATATCATCGTTATTAATAAACCAGCTGGTCTTGTTGTTCATCCTGGGAATGGCAATTGGACTGGTACGTTGGTTAATGCTCTTATTTACCACTGTGGTAATAGTTTATCTGGTATAGGTGGTGTTAAACGCCCTGGCATTGTCCATCGTCTCGATAAAAATACAAGCGGTGTCATGGTTGTTGCAAAAAATGATCTGGCCCATAAAAATCTTAGCGCTCAATTTTCTGATCATGGACGTACCTGCGCATTAGATCGACGTTATCATGCCTTGATTTGGGGGGCACCTCACCGTAATGTCTGGACAATTGATGCATCACTTGGTCGTTCGCCCCATAACCGAACAAAGCAAGCTGTTATTCATAGCCAAAATCTTTATGCTCGTCATGCTGTTACACATGTTTCTCTGCTTGAAAAATACGGTACTCATCCAGACTCAACGTCTTTTGCTAGCCTTCTGGAATGTCGTTTGGAAACCGGACGTACCCATCAAATCCGTGTTCATATGGCTCATATCGGACATCCTCTCGTAGGTGATACGGTTTATGGAAATGCTTTTAAAACAAAGTCAAATACCCTTAATCCCATTATTAAAAATGCAATAGATCAATTCAACCGACATGCACTCCATGCTGCAAGTCTTACTTTTGAACATCCTTCTACCGGTAAAGTTATGTCGTTTTCCACACCGCTGCCTCAAGATATGGCTAAACTTATTAAGCATTTTAAAAAAATGAATTGAAACTTTTCTCCTTCTCAAGATTTGACAATAAAATATCTTTTTTTGAACAAAATTCAAAAATATGCTAAAGTGAGGTTACAAGGGTAGTTCGCTATCTGAAACAGAGAATTTGCCTTATCAGGGAATTCAGACAAAAGGAGGGTGCTATATGGCCCATATGAATTTGTTATCAGTAATAACAGGTGATGGCGGTTTAAATCGTTACTTAGAGGAAGTCCGTCGTTTTCCAATGCTTGAACCAAAAGAAGAATATATGTTAGCTCAGCGTTACCGTGAGCATAATGACTTAAAAGCTGCGCATAGGCTGGTAACCAGTCATTTGCGTCTCGTAGCTAAAATAGCGATGGGATATCGGGGCTATGGACTCCCCATTGGGGAAGTCATTTCAGAAGGTAATGTTGGACTCATGCAAGCTGTTAAACGTTTCGAACCAGAACGGGGTTTTCGTCTTGCAACCTATGCAATATGGTGGATTAAAGCATCAATCCAAGAGTATGTATTGCGATCTTGGAGTTTGGTGAAAATGGGGACAACAGCCAATCAAAAGCGCTTGTTTTTCAACCTTCGTAAGATAAAAAGTAAACTTCAAGCCCTTGATAGCGGTGATCTCAACGCAGAACAAGTAAAAGAAATTGCAACACAGTTGAATGTTACAGAAGATGAAGTTGTTTCAATGAATCGCAGGCTTGGTGGTGACACGTCACTCAATGCACCGATTCGAACAAAGGAAGGGGAAAACAGCGAGCTGCAAGATTGGTTGGTGGATGAATCTAACGATCAAGAACAAATTTTAATTGAAAAAAGTGAATTAGAAAATCGTCGTTCTATGCTCATAAATGCCATGGACAATCTCAATGAACGCGAAAAACGTATATTCAAAGCGCGTCGTTTAAACGATATCCCACTAACCCTAGAAGAGCTCTCTGGTGAATTCAACATCAGTCGAGAACGAGTAAGACAAATTGAAATGCGTGCATTTGAAAAAGTGCAAAATTTCATCAAAGATTCTGCTTTATCTCAAGCTCAAGTATAAAATTCTAGAATTAAGTATAAAGCCAATTGTTTGCACATTCTTAAAGTAAAAATGAAAAAAGGCATATATTGGCTTTATACGGGTAAATTAGCCTATCTAATTTTTTGAGTTATTGATGTATAGGCTTTGTTGAGCGCATTTGGTATAATTGATAGAAACAGATATAGAGAATTCTCCACAACCTTTTATTTTTCCGCATCTATGTTTTATTTTTTTGACCAAGAACTGTTAACTTATCTTGTTGTGCAAGCCATTGTCCAATAACTTCATTAAAAATAGACTTACCTGTTGGTCCTTTTGCAAAGGTTAATTCACTTATACGCCCGTTTTTATCCGTTAACACCAAACGCATCCAATCTAATTCTCGCATCAATTGTAAATTTCGATCAAGAAATGGATGATTTCGACTCAATGCGACAAGAAAAAAGTCATCGTTAATCTTTGCAGCAATAGTTCTTGTTAAAGCCAATCCAATGGATTGTTCACTTGCTTTAAAGGTTAATGCTTGAACATTGCTTATAGCTTTACCTGAAAATTTATCCGAAAGAATAAAAATAAGGTCCATAATATACGCAGCAGGAAATGACTGATCGGTATTACGACGTAAAATTAACCGTAATGATATCCCTTCATCAGGAATTGTTATATCACCTTGTATAGTTGTTTCTTCTGGAGCCCCCTTCACATAAGACTCCTTTATAAGCGTCCAGCGAACACTTCCGGTTGCCATCTTTTCTGCATCATAATTTGTACGTGCTTGATAAAAAACAGCTTCACCCGATTTTTCAAGCGACTGCAAATTGCTAGAAACAACTGTTGAGATTCCTTCTTCATCCGAAGAATCTGTCGCTTGTTTTAAACCGACATCAATTTCACTCCCATCCTCTAATAAGCGTTGTGTTAACTTTCTCTTAACCGAAAGTGCCTTTGGAACTCTGTGAGAAGCTTGAAGATTTTCTCCCAACAACTGATGATCATTTGATATAAATACACGCTCACCAACAAAAAAAATACCAACCGTTAAAACAACAATACTAACAACAGAAACAGCACTTATCACAATACGCCTTTGCACCAGTGATTTATTAGCGCGACGTAAAGCCTGGGAAAAAATATGCGAAACAATATGCGGATTATCTTCCTGCGAGGGAGAACCCTTTAACGTACAGCTATTAACATGCTGAGAAGAGAAATAAGCCCCCATATTAACAGGCTCTGCATCTGGTACATCTGATACATAAGGCTTATCAAATACTTTATTATCTTTTGAACGTGCAACAAAATCCTGCTTTCTTTTTATGTTTACCATTGAAAATTCATTATTCTTTGGTAATATAACTTTTTTTGTAACTTTCTTATCTTCATTTATATTTGTGGGATTCCACCCAATGACTGAAGAAAGCAATTTCTTTTCAACTACTAAATATTCTTCTTCAACGGTTGCGATAGAACTTCGAAGAATCTTTCTTTGTTCATCCGCTATTGCTTGTGGGATTTTTGCTATTACAAATTGATGTTCTAGTGTTTCGATAGCCCGCTTATAAATCCGCTTACGCACTTGTGGTGTAATATTATTTTGTGCATTAATTGTCTTTTTTAAGATTCCAACGAAATCTACCATTTCCTCTATAATCTCTCTTAAACTGAGAAAAAATCAATAGTAAAGCCAAAAAACTTTATTTTAGCCTTCTAAATTGGTTGCCATTTAATATTGGTACAACTATCGCAATAATGTAAAATGAATATGAAAAATAAACAATGCTATTTTGCACCTTTCTCTTACGTGCTCTTAAAAACTTTTTTGTAAAAAGATACAAAAACGAACAGAGAACATATATAGAAATCTAAAAACAACCATCAATTTGCAAAGGGATCTGTAATCAGAATAGTATCTTCACGCTCTGGACTCGTGGATAATAAAGCTACTTTTGTATTAATCCGTTCTTCAATATAGCGTATGTATTTAACAGCCTGCGCAGGTAAATCTTCCCACGTCAGCGCATGTGCTGTTTTTTCCTTCCAACCTTCTAATGTTTCATAAACAGGCTTCACCCGAGCTTGAGCTCCCATGGAAGAAGGTAAATAATCAATTCTTCTACCATCAAGCTCATAACCAATACAAATTTTTATTTCATCTAAACCATCCAAAACATCAAGTTTTGTCAATGCTATCCCTTGCACACCGCAAATTGTTACCATCTGACGTACTAAGACAGCATCAAACCAACCACATCGACGCTTTCGACCCGTTACAACACCAAATTCATGTCCACGCACTCCCAGAAATTCACCAATATCATTTATTTGCTCTGTCGGAAACGGCCCTTCTCCAACGCGTGTGGTGTAAGCTTTTGCAATACCCAAAACATAATGAATTGCACCAGGTCCCATCCCTGAACCTGTACATGCCTGCCCAGCAACTGTATTCGATGACGTTACATAAGGATAAGTTCCAAAATCATTATCGAGTAAAGCACCTTGCGCACCTTCAAAAAGAATGTGTTTCCCTCCTCGATACCCTTCATCTAAAAGACGCCACGTACAATCCATAAAGGGTAAAATTTTATCCGCGACTTGCATCAATTCATCATAAAGTGCTTGAGAATCAATTTCCACAACACCCATTCCACGACGCAAAGCATTATGATGCCTCAAAAGCCGCTCAATCTTAGCCATAAGCGTATCTTTTTCTGCTAAATCCATCACTCGGATAGCACGACGTCCCACTTTATCTTCATAAGCCGGTCCAATACCGCGCTTTGTTGTACCAATCTTTAAACCAGATAAACCGCTTTCTCGAATTGCATCAAGGTCACGATGCAAAGAAAGAATCAAGGGAGCATTTTCAGCAATCCGTAAAATTTCTGGTGTAATTTGTACACCCTGATCACATAGTTTTTTTAATTCTGCAACAAAATGATGAGGATCAACAACAACACCATTTCCAATGATTGATAGCTTTCCACGCACTAAACCAGACGGTAAAAGCGATAATTTATAACTCACTCCATCAATAACCAATGTGTGGCCAGCATTATGCCCCCCCTGATATCTTACCACAATATCTGCTCGCTCAGACAACCAATCTACAATTTTACCTTTGCCTTCATCACCCCATTGTGTACCGACAACAACTACATTGGCCATAATTTTCTCCGTCGTGTTTGGTCAAAAAAACCAGCATTCAAAAACAAATGCTTCCTTATAACGAAACCTTAAAGCAAGTGCGACTCCTCATTTCAGATTTTTCTCAATCTTCAAGTGATTAAATTTTCAAATTTATGATAATAAAGATAAGAAAATACCCAAATATTTTAAATCTGTCATTTTCGCTACAAAAAGTAAAAACATTAGAGATTTTAATTTGTTCGTATCCAACACCTGACAAAGTATTCATTCCCCGTCTTAATCTTTTACAATTCATGTAATATTTAGAGGCTGTTTGTTTGATACAAGAATACGAAAGATCATCATAATCTCTCGTATCCTTTTTTGTTTAAAAACACGTTGTGAAAATCACCAGTAATTATTTAAAGCTGTGCTTTTTCAACTTGGAACGCCCACTCAAGCCATTGTGTTAAAATTTCAAGATCGGAAGCCTCAATTGTTATACCCGCCCAAATTCGAAGCCCAGGAGGAGCATCGCGATACGAACCGATATCATAAGCAACCCCTTCCTCATCAAGACGTTTCACAACCGCTTTTATAAAAGATACTCGATTTTCTGTATCCAAAGCAGTAATCACTGGATCCACAATATCTAAACAAACAGCGGTGTTAGAACGCACTTCAGGATCTTTTGCCAAATATTCTAACCATGGCGTTTTGCGAACAAAAGCATCAAGTACAGAAAAATTTTTCTCAACCCGAGCTCTTAATGCCGCTGCACCTCCTAGAGATTTTGCCCACTTCAACCCATCAAGGAAATCCTCAACACAAAGCATAGAAGGTGTATTGATGATCTTTCCTTTAAAAATATCTTCATTCAATTTTCCATTTTTTGTCATATAGAAAAGTTGGGGCATAGGCCAAGCTGGAACATGATTCTCAAGCCTCTCAACAGCACGAGGGCTTAAAATCACCATACCATGTGCTGCTTCACCTCCCAAAACTTTCTGCCATGAAAACGTCACAACATCTAATTTTGAAAAATCAAGATATTGCGCAAAAGCTGCCGATGTTGCATCACAAATGGTCAATCCAGCCCGCTTATGCGGAATGAAATCTGCATTAGGAATACGCACACCAGAAGTTGTCCCATTCCATGTAAAAACAACATCCCGATCAAAGTCAAGTTGTGTTAAATCTGGTATTTCACCATAAGGAGCTTCAAAACGACGCACATCAGAAAGCTTTAATTGCTCGACAACATCTTTATTCCACCCAAACCCAAAACTTTCCCACGCCGCCATATCAATGCCACGCTCACCTAATAAAGACCATAAAGCGGCCTCAACAGCACCGGTATCTGAACCAGGCATAATTCCTATACGATGATCAGAAGGAACTTCAAGAATCTCACGGGTTAAATCAACAACTTCAGCAAGTTTTAATTCTGCTTCTCTCGATCTATGCGAACGCCCAACTAATGCATTTTTAAGAACATCAAGAGTCCAACCAGGCCGTTTGCTACAAGGACCTGAAGAAAAATTAGTATTATTGGGACGACTACTTGGTTTTTGTAACATTATCATTATTTCTCCCCTTTTAGATGTTTTTCTTTCTTTATAAAGAAAAACAAATTATTATAAAGACTAATCAATAATCTTTTTAGAAAAAAGTCAAAAATATTGTCTATTATTGCGTATGCTTAAGATTCATAGAAACTTTATAAAAAAATCTTTCTTAATCATGCTTCTCGATTGATTCTTTTAATTTTTTTTCGTATCATCACCACAATAAGACAGCCTTCTAATAACAATACACTAAAGTGTCCAATATACCTATCAAATTTATTTTATGATAAAAATTCATTGATAACGCTCTAGAATAGGGAGATAAACTTATTAAAAAATCAATTATTTTTCTTTTGATGACTGGACAGAGAAAATTTTAATGTTATAACCGCAAACGCTTTATATTTTTTATGAAGCATGCCCAGATAGCTCAGTTGGTAGAGCAGCGGACTGAAAATCCGCGTGTCCGTGGTTCGAATCCGCGTCTGGGCACCACTTTCTTTTTTTATTAAACATAACTTACTGGTTTTCCAAATGTTTTTCGTAATGAGGGACTCCCAAATATAGAGTGAGGGGATATGATTTTGCAATATGTTCTCAATTATTGCAAATCAGAAGTTCTTTTCGGGGTGGTTTTTAGTAAATCCTGATGTCCAGAGAGTCTCTAACTCTAACTTTTCGTTATCCATTTTTTGAGGTGTGATAAGATATTATCGAGTGCATCCATAAGGCGGGCAAAATCAATAACAAACATAAAGAGAATGAAGGCAATCCACTTCATGATGCGTGACATCATCTTTAAGCCTTGATAGGTCTCTATCATCTCATGAAGAAGCTGTTGTTCTGTTTCTGTAAGATCTTTATCTTTGCTGCTTCGTTTCTTGACCATCTTTCCAACCACATAAATGGGCTCCCTGCTTGTTATGCTTCAAAAT